>JAHIOQ010000053.1 GCA_018895275.1 Candidatus Omnitrophota bacterium | reverse complement strand
TTCCATCCCTACCAGCGAAAGTTTTAACGATACTATTTCCTGTATCTGTTGAAGAGATAACTTTGTATAAAGCTGCAAAGGAAGCGCCACATTCTCTCCAACTGTCAAAGAACTCCAGAGCGCTCCGCTCTGATAAAGAACCCCAAAACTCCGCATAATATTTTTTTGCCCAAGTTCATCTTCATCCCAAAAACTTTTTCCGGAGTATAAAACCTTCCCCTTATCCGGTTCCTTAAGGCCGATCAGGCTCTTAAGCAAAGTGCTCTTACCGCATCCGCTTACCCCCATGAAAATAAAGATATCGCCTTTATTCACGCTAAAGTTAAGATTACGCATCACAGGGGTATCGTTATACACGAGATCAAGATCTTGCACTTCAATAACCGGAAGCACTGTTGAATCCATAGTTTATACCCCCAAAATCTGACAAATAAATGTAATGATTGCGGTCGCGATTACAATACCGGTTATTCCGGTAACTACTGCCGAGGTAGTTGCCATTCCCACGCCGGCCGCGTTTCTTTCGCACTTAATACCGCGCAGGCACCCGGCAGCCGCGACAATCATACCAAAAATAAAACTTTGAATAAGCCCCACCCACACATGATTAAGCTGTACAGCAACTTGAGTATGATTTAAATATTCAATTGGATTAAGTCTAAGCATGCCCACGCTGATAATAAAACCTCCCAATATGCCCATAAGGTCCGTGTATATTGTTAAAATCGGCATCATAATTACTAATGCCAAAACGCGCGGTACAACCAAAAATTCAACCGGAGAAACGCCTAATGTTTTAAGCGCGTCAATTTCTTCGTTTGATTCCATCATCCCTATCTCTGCCGCGAAAGACGCCCCGATGCGTCCGGACACAATAATCCCTGTCATCACTGCTGCCAATACGCGCACCATCGCAATCCCGACTATATCGGCAACAAATATTTGAGCCCCGAATATTTTAAGCTGTATTGACCCGACAAAGGCCAGGATCATGCCTACTAATAAACTTATCAAAGAAACAAGCAGTAATGTATCTACACCGCATCTCTGGACAATAAGCATAAAATCATCCCAGCGAAAATATGCTTTACCTGTAATTACGCGGCCGAAAGAAACCGTAATATCCCCCAAGAAATCAAGCACGGAGCACAAGCTTTCGTAAATTTGCAAAACTTTCTCTCCGGTTTTTTCAAGAAATGACACCCGCGTCTCTTGAGGCAAAATATTTTTTTCATGTACCTTTAAAGCAAGCCCGAGAAGTTTCTGCGCTCCCTGCGGCAGCCCTTCGCGATTGACATGAATATCCTTTTGCTCGCACTCCCTGATCAACTTAAGCAAAAAAGCAATAAGCCCGCTGTCCCACTGCAGCTCTTGCGAAACACTAAGATTGATTTGTGCGATATCCGGATGGCCGGTGAGTTGCGCCGTAACCTCAGTTACCGGGAGAAGCCCGGCAGAAATCTGCCAATCTCCTCCTAATTTAACAAGAAGCGTTTTTGGTATTGAATAATCAAAAACAAGTTTTTCTAACATAATAACACTATCATTAAACACCAGTCTTTTTATTGCCAGCAAGAATACTCCCCTGAAGAACTAACCACATAAAACCAAAAACGCCGCGGAGCCCCTCCGTGGCGTTTTGTTATACTTTTATATTATAACATCTTACAGGGAAATTCACTAGGAATCATTAAAGATCTGCATATAATGGCACATAATAGTAAAATAATGCCCTTGATATATTTGAGCGGTCAAAAAAATGAAGAGAGAATATGTTTAAAAATATAAGAATGTTTGGCTCCCCCGCGAGGACTTTCGCTTCGCTTGAACCTGTCGTGTCGCACCTTCCGCTAACCTTTGGAAAGCAAGGCCGTGCTCAGGCGTCTCACTCCTTAAAGGGAAACCCTGATGGTTTCCCCTTAACGCTTCGCTGTTCCCCTTCCTTCCGTGCCCGGGCGCAAGTACGCCGATAGGAGAGAACGGTCTTCCCTCCTAAAACCTCCTTTTAGGTTCTCGCCCTCGCGGGCAAAAAAATCGGGAGTCCGAATGGACTCCCGTATTTTATTGGCTCCCCCGCGAGGACTCGAACCTCGGACATAGTGGTTAACAGCCACTCGCTCTACCAACTGAGCTACAGGGGAACCTTATTATTTATATTTTACACAGCGTACTTACTTGATTTTATCCTTTTTCTACAGAGCTATCCCGAATGCTCATGCCCTACGCAGAAAACTCTTCGGGATCCCGATGCGCTACTTCTTGGGCTCCTCCATTCGGGACAGGGGAACCTTAATTTCTTTATTTATAAGTTTTTCAATGAACCTGCTGCTTTTTTGCTTCTTAATAAAATTCTCTATCTTTAACGCCCGTGTTTGTTTCTATAATATATACCACCTAAGCATGTTTTTTGCAAGCCGTCAGGATTTTATTACACTTCTTCAATTTCCTTATCCTCGGCTGCCTCCTCGCCGGGTTTGGCCGCAACCAACGCTACGGACAGAAGCAGGCTCATTACGGATGCGGTGGCAAAGACGCTGATAAACGCGTTAATCGAGCCGTTCATTATGATGTTTATAATCGCCAGCGGCCAGCCTTGAATTGCTTTGCCGAGCAGGTTTCCGATCAGGTTAACACCTATGGAAAGGGGAAATATGATTACCCCCACAAGCAAGAACACGCCGCAGAATTTCCCGAAAAACTGTTTAAAATAGCCGATTCCTTTCTTCAGGGAAGCGACCACGCCTGTGCCATCAATAACAACGCAATATTGACTCAAAAACAGTATTATCATCAGCAAAAAAGCAATGATTGCCGTTATGCCAATCGCAATCCAGGCGATTATGTTAAAAAAGATGTTCTGTCCGCGGCCCATGGCAAAGAATATCCCGGCTAAAAACACGCCGGCAAACCCGAGAAATACGGTGAGAAAAAAGCCGATAAGGTTTACGCCGAACAGCCGTGAGAAGAAAGAAAGACAGTTTGGCATAAAAGCGTTTAGATCAACGCGTTTTGTCTTTATCTGGGAATATACCGCGGAAAATATGCCGCCGTTAAGCAGCACCCACAGTAAAAGCAATACAATAAAAAATACCGCCAGAAGCCCGGTTATCTGCGTTATTTTATCCGGTGTGGGATTAATCCCGATAACCATAAGCAGTCCCAACGCGGTTACGACGTTGAACAGAAAAACTCCAATTATTACCGGTACCATTCCTGATGCAATTTCCCAACCTTTTTTTATTGCTGCTAAAACACCCATATCGTTCTCCTTAATGAGTAGATAAAATACGAAATTTAATAATTTCGTATTTTATAGGCCGTTAGGCCGTCTGCGAATTAATCCCGCCCCGAATGAAGTTGCCCGCTTAAGCATCTCTTCGGGATCCCGATGCGCTGCCAGAGTCAGATCCTGCATTCGGGACAACTTGCCGAGGAAAATCTCACAAGAGATTTTCCCGGTGTTTAAGCCAGGGATGCTTTTTAATGAGCCCATCACTTAGAGAAAGGAGCGAACTAAGTGATTTAGGCGAATTAACTCCGACGAGTGCGGAAAAATTATCACAGAGAATTTTCCCGCTTCTTACGAGTCGGAGTACTTCCTCTGTTAAGCGTACATTGAACCATGCAGCTAATCATACCCCCTGTATTTTCCGAAACAGCAAAATTTTAACAGGAATACCCTCTATTGTCAAGCGCTAACTTCCCTGCGTCCATCCAGCGCGTGCGAGATGGTCGCCAGGTCAATATGCCCGATATTGCTGCCTACCGGGATGCCGCGGGCAATGCGCGTAACCTTTACGGACAGCGGCAAAAGCACCTGCTTTAAATACTGCGCCGTGGTTTCGCCTTCGCGGTTTGAGCTGGTGGCAATAATCACCTCCGCGATATTTTCTTCGCGGACGCGTAAGAGCAGTTTTTTAAACGGCAGATCCTCAGGCCCAATGCCGTCCAGGGGAGAAAGCTGCCCCCATAAGACATGGTATAGCCCGTTATAGCGGCCGGTGCGCTCAATGGCGATAACATCCTGCGGGTCCTCTACAACGCAAATGGCCTTTTCCCGTTTTTCTATATCAAGACAAACCGGGCAAAATTCCTGCTCGGAAAAATAATTACAGCGGCTGCAACGCTGCGTATGTTCCCTCGCGTTGATAATGGCCTCGGCCAGGGACTGGGAACGCTGCGGAGGCGATTTTATAAGATACAGGGCCATCCTTTCCGCCGATTTCGGGCCAATCGTCGGCAGATGAGACAGTTCCTCGATCAGTTTTTCCAAAAACTTCGTGTATCCACGCATAGTATTTAGTCTTCCGTCGGAATGATGTGGCCGTCAAATACCTCTATGGCCGATTGTATAATGTCGTTCATCTCTTCGCTTTCTTCCGGCGCTTCCAATCCTTCCGCCTCAATCGGGATATCTTCTACCTCCAGGGGCGGTTCGGCAATAACCGGCTCCGGCAGCACATCACAACTGATAATATCCATCCTTACCTTTGTCCCAAGGGTTCCCGCGGCAATATCTTCAATCATTTTCAGGTTCTGCGCCTCAAGCAGGCTCTCCCGGTGCAAGTCGTAGTCTTTTAAAAAACCTATTGTCAGCGTGTTATTAACCGCCTTCAAAACCCTTGCCTCGCCGAGAAATATCCCCAGGCTTATCTTTTTCGCGCGCACTTCCTTTATTATCTGCGGCCAGCGCTTCATGACCGTCTCAAGATACAGGCCGATTCCCGCAGCAGGCAACGCTGCTTCCGGCGTTTCCACGGCAATCGCAACCGGCGAACTCGCCTCAGAGGCTTGCGGCCGCTTGTCTTTTTCCGCTGTTTTTTTAGGCTGCGCGGCTTGAGAATCTGCCGGTTTTGCTGCTGCGGGCAAAGGCACTGACGGCGCCGCGGATACGGAAGTCTCTCTTTTCTGCTGCGGCGCGTGCATAACGGATACGCCCTTAAGCCGCTCTTCAAGTTTGCGCAGCTTTTCCAGTAATACGCTTAGCGGCAACAGTTCTTCCTGGCGGGAAAGCTTTACGAGGGCCATTTCCAGCAGCAGCCGGCCAAGTCCCTGGCGCTTCATGCGTTCCTGTGTCTGCGTAAGCACGCTAATGCAATATAAAATGTTCTCCAAGGCGAATGACTTGCTTTGCCCGTCCAATCTCTCTTTATCTTCTTTCGGCAGCACTACCAGCTGGCTGCAGCCGCATTTTACAAGCATCATGTTCCGGAAATGCTCAATCAGCGAACCGATAAGCTGCGCCGGTTCCTTGCCTTGTTGGATCAGGTTGTCCAGCAGGGCCAGGTTGTCCGCCGTATGCGGTTTATCGAGCTGATCGCTGATATTGAAGATTACCTCCTGGGAAACGAGTCCGAGCACGGAATTAACCGCCTCAAGCGTAATCTTTCCTGAACTGAAACTGTTAAGCTGGTCGAGCACAACCTCCGCGTCGCGCAGGCTGCCTTCGCTGGCCCGCGTCAGCGCGAACAACGCCTCTTCCTCACACTGGATATTTTCTTCCCGGCAAAGCTGTTTTAATTTGGCAATGATTCCCTCGGAGGTTATTTTGTGAAAATCAAATCTCTGGCAACGGGAAAGAATCGTCGGCAGCACCTTATGCGGCTCAGTCGTAGCAAAGATGAATTTTACATGCGCCGGCGGCTCCTCCAAGGTCTTGAGCAAGGCGTTAAACGCTTCTGTGGTAAGCATATGCACTTCATCTATAATATAAATCTTGAACCGGCAGAAGCTGGGCGCGAACTTTACGTTATCGCGCAAGGTACGGATTTCGTCGATACCGCGGTTTGACGCGCCGTCGATTTCCAGCACATCCATACTTCTGCCTTCGCTGATCTGCACGCAGGAATCGCATTTATTACAAGGTTTCGGCGTAGGCCCTTTTATGCAGTTTAAGGCCTTGGCTAAAATCCGTGCCGTGGAGGTTTTGCCGATACCGCGCGGCCCGGAAAACAAGTAGGCATGCGCGAGCTTATCCCGGCTGATCGCGTTTTTCAGGGTAACCGCGATATGTTCCTGGTCGACAATCTCGTCAAAATCCTTCGGCCGATATTTAAGCGCATATGCCAGATGCGACATGTTATTGTCCTTTTTTTAACGATACGCGAAAAATACAATATATCCAAGATATAAACCATAGCCCAGAAGCAAGGCTGCCCCATGTTGTTTTGCCAACGCAAAGCGCTGCCTTGCAAATAAAAATACAGCGGCGCTAAACCCGACGACCAGCGGCATACTGACCATCCTCGTCTGGACATCAATCGCTAGCGGCCGCAGCATCGACGATACGCCCAACACCCAGAGGATATTCAGGATATTCGCGCCGATAACATTGCCTCCGGCCAGCTCTCCCATCTTTTTCGCGCTGGCCATCAAGGCAGTAACCAATTCCGGCAAAGAAGTGCCGATGGCAATAATGGAAATCCCGATTACAATCTCCGGCACATGTAAAAACTGCGCGATAGCGATCCCGGCAGGGATAATCGCGTATTTGGCGGAAATCACCACTCCCGCAGTGCCGATTACAAACTTCACCACATCCTTTTTTATCGTCCGCGGCTGTGCCGGATCCGCCGTTGCCTGCTCTTTTCTCGCGCGTATTTCCCTCCGGATAACCTGGAATAAAAAGGCGACAAGCAAACAAGACAATCCCAGCCCATCATAAAACGAAAGCACGCCGTCCCACATCAGCAGAAAAAGCAAAACGCTTATGGCGATAAGAAACACCATTTCTTTATGCACCGTGCGGACATCGAATTTTACCGGAGAAATAAGCGCTGCCGCCGCCAGGATTACGCCGATATTCGCCAGGCACGACCCTGTAACATTGCCTACGGCAATACCGGTAGAGCCCCTATACGCAGCCAATGCAGAAACGGTAAATTCCGGCGTAGTCGTGGCAATGCTGACAATCGTCAGGCCGATAATCACCCGGGGGATTCTAAAGAATAGGGCAATCGCTTCCGCAGCGCTGGTAAACAAATCCGCGCTTCTGATAATCAGCAGCGCCCCAACGATAAAAATTAAAATATCTTTATATATACCCAATTGCTTCGCTCCGGGAGTCTTTGTATCATATTAGGGCAAGCGATATCTGTCCTCATATTATCTCAAACAGACAAGAAAGTCAACGCTTGAATTGCCGAACAACAGGTTGAATTTTCGCAAAAAAATTTGTCAGGTTCTACATCCCATTTTCAGCGTGGCGAAGCCAGTCCTTTTTATGCCGAATAAAGCGCAATAATCAAAATCACAAATAAAAAACCGCTTGATTTTCTACAAGCGGTTCTAAAAGCGATTTGGAGCGGGAGAAGGGAATCGAACCCTCATAAATAGCTTGGAAAGCTATTGTTCTACCACTGAACTACTCCCGCCTGCAATAAAAAGTCTGCTTCTTCGGAGGAACCCATATAGACGAAAGATGGTGGGCAGGGAAGGATTTGAACCTCCGTAGGCTACGCCGGCAGATTTACAGTCTGCTGCCATTTCCGCTCGGCCACCTGCCCAAAAAACAGTCATACGCATTAATTTTAAGTCTTAAGCTTTTTGCTCTTTACTTTTTCTTATAATTTACTGCTAAGATATATTTTTGGAGCTGGCGAGAGGACTTGAACCCCCAACCAGCTGATTACAAATCAGCTGCTCTACCATTGAGCTACACCAGCTTTTAACCCTTCTCTAAATACCATTACCGTCGAGCGGTATTGGTAATCTTTTTTAAAACAAACGGTAAAGCCGCTAATATGTCCGCGGCTAAAAGACTGACCTGTCCTTTTTCCTTTACCGCATAGTCCGCGGCTAATCCATGCACATACACCGCCAGCCTTGCGGCATCAAAAGGAGCGGCTCCCTGGCTGCAAAAAGCCGCGACAATCCCGGTAAGCACGTCCCCCGTACCTGCCTTGGCCATGCCCGGATTGCCGGTTTTATTTACAACCGTTTTACCGTGCGTATCCGCAATAATTGTGCCACTGCCCTTTAATACGGTTACAATATTATACCTGCAGGCAAATTGTTTTGCAAGTGTTCTTCTGTTTTTTTGTATCTGCCCTGCCGTTACCCCTAATAAGCGCGCCATCTCGCCCGGATGCGGAGTAATCACCTTCGCCGCGCCGGTTTGACGCAATATCTTCGGATTAGCCTCTAACGCGTTTAATCCGTCGGCATCAATAACCATGGGCAGGTCAGTCTCTTTAACAATTTTACGCACCAGCTTCTGTGTCACCGGATTAAGGGAAATCCCCGGCCCGATAGCCAGAACTCGGCACTTGGCGGCAAACGCCTTTATTTCTTTGAATGCCTTTAGGCTTAGCGTACCGTCGGCGGTTTCCGGCAAAGGCAGGGTCATTGCCTCGGTTAATTTAATTGCCATGACCGTCTGCAGGCTTTCGGGGATGCCTACGGTTACCAGTCCCGCACCGCTCAATAATGCCGCTTGGCTGCACAGATATGCCGCTCCGGAAAGGCCGCGGGATCCGGCTAAAACAAAAACATGCCCAAAGTCTCCCTTGTGGGCATCTTTTTTTCTTTTAAGAAAAGTACTATCGTTTTTCATTTCTTCCCGATAAGAATGGCCATGGCCTGCGCGTAATCCTTCGTATGCGACATGCTCACGGTAATCGTGTGAATCTTTTTTTTCTTGCGCAGTTTTTCCATATCGCCCTTTAGAATAACGTTCGGCCGGCCGTTTTTGTCGTTTTTTATTTCCACGTCTTTAATATTGGCGCCGGTGAATCCGTCTCCAAAGGCCTTAAGCACAGCCTCCTTTGCCGCAAAACGTGCGGCAAGGTGCTCAAAATAAAAACGGCGTTTCATGGAATAATCGATTTCCTGCTGCGTGAACACGCGCCGCAAAAAAGACTTGTCCCACTTTTTTACCGCATCTTTAACCCTCTTTGTCTCTATTATATCCGTACCGCAACTGATAATCATAAGCGTTATTTCCTTAAACGCAATATCTATCGATAATCTCTTTCATTTCCCTTACCGCTTTATCCAGCCCCACCAGTACCGCGCGGGAGATAATCGAATGCCCGATATTGAGTTCTTCGACATCCGGTATTTTTTCTAACAGCAATTGCGTATTCCAATAGTTTAATCCATGTCCGGCATTCACGTGAAGTCCCTGCATTTTAGCAAACTTCGCGGCTTCGCTAAGCAGGGTTAACTGCCGCTCAACCTGTGACTTTGGCCGTGCGTTGGCAAACTTGCCGGTATGCAGTTCGATATGCGTTGCTCCGGTCCGCTTTGCCGCTTCAATCTGGCATTTATCCGGCTCAATAAACAGGCTCACGATAATTCCGCTTCTCTTAAGCTTCGCGGTAACTTCCTTTATTCTTTTTTCTGCCCGCAGGACATCCAGCCCGCCTTCCGTGGTAATTTCTTCGCGCTTCTCCGGAACCAAGGTTGCCTGGTCAGGCTTAATTTTGCAGGCAATCGCTACGATACCGGCAGCAACGGACATCTCTAAATTCATCCGCGTGCGGATGGTACGGCGCAAAATCGCGACATCGCGGTCGTTGATATGGCGCCGGTCTTCGCGCAAATGCACAGTAATGCCGTCGGCGCCGGACAGTTCGGCGATTACAGCCGCGGCAACGGGGTCAGGTTCTATGCCTTGGCGCGCCTGCCGCAATGTCGCCACATGGTCGATATTAACCCCTAAACGTATCATGTCAGCACCCGATCTCTTTCCGGATTTCCGCGCCGATCGATTCGGCAATCGCGTGAATCTGCTTATTGTTTTTGCCTTCAACCATAATCCGTGCCAGCCGTTCCGTGCCGGAATAACGCATCACCAGACGCCCCTGGTTTTCCAGCGCCTTTTCTGCGCTCTGTATCTTTTCCCAAACCCGCGGCATTTTTTTAAAATCCCTTTTTTCTTTTACGCGTATGTTATGAATTAACTGCGGATATTTTTTCAAACGCGGGAAGAGGCGGCTTGCCTTTTTACCGCTTTCCTTGAGTATTCGCAGCACCTGCAGTGCCGTAAGCAGTCCGTCACCGGTAGTCGCGTAATCAAGAAATATAATATGGCCGGATTGTTCTCCGCCGAAATTCGCTTTATGCCGGATGATTTCCTGCAGGACGTATTTATCGCCGACATCCGCGCGCACAAGCGCCACGCCGAGGCCGCGCAAAAACTGTTCCAGCCCGAAATTGCTCATCGACGTGCCCACCACCGCATTAGCGGCCAGGCATTTTTTCGTTAAAAAATGTCTGGCCACCAAGGCCATGAGATAATCTCCGTCCCGGATATTACCCTGCTCATCACAGAAGATAACCCGGTCAGCATCGCCGTCAAAGGAACAGCCTGCATCGCTGTGCCTTTGCCGCACGGCTTTAGACACGCGCTCCGGATACAAAGAACCGCAGCGGCAGTTAATATTATAGCCGTCCGGCTTGTTGTTTAAGACATATACCTTAGCTCCCAAGCCGGAAAAAAGTTTTTCCGCGTAAGACGATACCGCCCCATGGCTGCAGTCAACGCTGATTTTTAATCCGTTTAAATCAACGTTATTTACGCATTGTTTTAGGTGTTCCAAATACGGCTCTGCGGAAACGTTAATAAGCTTTATTTTTTTCCGCGGCGCGCGCTGCGGTTTTGCCCCGGATTCAAGCAGGTTAAACGCAATGCGTTCTACTTCACGCTCTTCTTTTTCGGAAAATTTAAATCCGTTCTGCTTAAAAAATTTAATTCCGTTATCGTGCGCCGGATTATGCGAAGCGGAAATCATCACACCCAACTGCACATCCATGACCTGTGCCAAATAAGCCAAACCCGGCGTGGGAATCACTCCCGCGGAATAAACCGTAATTCCATTTCCGGCAAAGCCTTGAGCAAGCGCCTGCTCTATCTTATCGCAGGAAAACCGCGTATCTTTTCCGATAATGATTCCATACTGTTTGCGCCTATGTTTTTTCTTCAGCCACTTCCCGGCCGCGCAGCTGACTGCATCGAAAACCGGCGCTACGAGCGGCCATTGCCCAAACTCTCCTCTGATGCCGTCTGTCCCGAATAATTTATTTTTATCCATTATAGATGTTTTTCCTTTATTTCCACGCGTACAAGCGCCGGCGCGCCGACGAGTTCCACATTATCCGGGGTTATAAAATTAATTACCGGGCTGTAAGTACGGCCCGGGCGCAGGCCGCTGATATCCACATAAGCGGTAATATCCAGCGGCGTTATTTTTTCTATTTCCTTTTCCGGGCCTTTTATTCTTATATCTACCGCGGACTGCCCAAGGTCAACGGAAAAAAGGTTCTTTCCCAAAACCAGCGGTTCTCCCATCAGCTTAATTTCCACAGACTTAAGATCCTTGTAGGCTAAGGGGCTGCCGTCCATATTTTCGACAATACCATGAATATAAAGCCAAACTCCTACCGCCAAGAGCAGACTGGTAATTTTAAATCCCAAGCGTTTATAGGCCGCCTTATTTAACCCCACTATTTTTATGTCTCCAATTATAAAAAAGTTTCTTTTTCTGTTCCTGTTTTTGCAGTATGTTTTTCAGCACAAAGCCGAAATCTTTTCCTTCAAAATCAGTAATCAACTCACCTGCCTGCGCAATAGATACCTTGCCGGTTTCTTCCGATACCATAACCACTACGGCATCCGTCTCCTCGCTCAGGCCTATCGCCGCACGGTGGCGCGTGCCCAGGGAGCGGTCAAGTTCCTGGTTCTGGGAAAGCGGGAATAAGCATCCGGCGGCAATTATGCGGCCGGCACTGATTATAACGCCTCCGTCGTGAAGCGGGCCCAGCGGCGCGAAAACAGTATTAATCAATTCCGCGCTTACTGCCGCGTCCATGCGGATACCGCTTTCCGCGTATGTCTTTAACCCCACGCCACGCTCAAATGCAACCAGGGCACCGATACGTTTCTGCGCCAGGTTGACCATGGACTGGCTGACCCGGTTGACCACCCCTTCTTCCGGCAGAGGGAAAAATATATCAAAATAGGTCTGGCCGATCTTGCTCAATCCCCGCCGTATCTCCGGCTGGAAAATAATCAAAAACCCGATAACCGAAATCGCAAACAGTTTGGTCAAGATCCAGTTGATGACAACGAGATTAAGGATACTTGTAAGCGTAAAAAGAATGATGATCACCACTATGCCGCGCAATAGGGGGACAACACGCGTACCCTGGATGAAAATCATAAAACGGTAGAGCAAAAACCAGATTATGGAAATCTCCAGGACGGTTTTTGATAATTCGAAAACATTCCATTCAATGCCGCTAATCATCATACGCCTTTTGGTTATTAATCGCCTCAGTCATTGCAACGACCTCACGCATGTGCCGCACATCGTGTACGCGCACAATATGCGCTCCGTTCAATGCACATAAAGCCACGCTTGCCGCCGTCCCGAATTCACGTTCTCCCATCGAAACTCCCAGCACATTACCGATAAACGACTTGCGGGATGTCCCGATAAGCAGGGGGACCCCGAGAACTTTGAACCGCGATAAATACTTTATAATCTTCAGATTATGCTCTATTGTCTTGCCAAAGCCGATACCCGGGTCAACAATAATACTTTCCTCTTTGATCCCGCAGCCAATTGCCATTTCCTTTGCCTTTTTCAAAAAATCCGTGATTTGCGCGATAACATCATTATACCGCGGGTTCTTCTGCATTGTCCGCGGGTTGTTCTGCATATGCATAAGCACAAGGCCCGCTTGGTAGCGGGCAACAACGGCCCCGAGCTTGTCATCTTTGCGTAGCGCGTAAACGTCATTAATAATACTCGCACCGGCATCAAGACAACGCCGTGCCACTAACGAATCGGACGTGTCGATGGAAATCGGCACTTTCAGCTTTCTTGCCAATATCCGCACAATGCCTTCGATACGCCGCAGCTGCTCAACCGCCGGTACGGCCGCAGCGCCCGGACGGGTCGACTCCGCTCCGATATCGATAATATCCGCACCGTCCTTTTCCATCTCCAAGGCATGGACAACCGCTTTATCCGCATCAAAATAATTGCCGCCGTCGCTAAAAGAATCCGGCGTTACGTTCAATATCCCCATGATGCGGGTACGCTGTGAAAATTTGAGTTTATAATCACGGCAGGCAAGCAGGAATGTTTTCTTTCCGTAACCGGAAAGCGCCTGCTGCATTTGCTCCGCTGCTTGCGCCATACCCGTCGGGCCTGTTTTGTTCTGCCGCAAAACGGAAAAATATCTGTTTAACTTTTTATCCCCCCCGCAGAGAATAACCCCTTCGGAAGAAAAAACTGTTTTTGAAAAATAAACATTTACGCCGTAGTTTCCTGCCGTAGCCCGCAGGTGTTTTTGAACCGCCGGCAGTATTTTCCTGATATGAAAACAAAGGTCCGACAATCGGCCGCCTCCGCCGCTGAACTCATCCATCGTATAAGGCAGGACTGCTATTTCCAACGTATCCTCAAAATCTTTAAAACTTTTTTCTATGCCGCAGCCTTATCATCTATTACGCTGGATTCATCAAGCTTTTGCGACAGATTGCCTTCTTGCGGACCGCCTACATCCGTGCCCGCGCATCCTGCTGCCGGCTCCTTTTTTTCTTCATGCGCCGGTTCTTTTTCTTCCGGAATACCTAAGAGCTTGCGCACTTCATCCGAATCCATCACTTCTTTTTCCAGAAGCGCTTCCGCCAATTTCTTCAGTTTATCGATATTATCGCTTAATAAACTGCTTGCCAGCGCATAACAATCGTCGATTATCTTGCGTACTTCCTGGTCAATCAAAACCGCTGTCTGCTCGCTGTAATTTTTCTCATCAAGGATGTCCCGGCCCAAAAATATATGCTCCGGCCGATGCCCAAAGGTCAGGTGCCCCAGAGCCTTACTCATCCCATATTCGCATACCATGCGCCTGGCAATCTGAGTCCCCCTCGATAAATCATTATGAGCACCGGTTGTAATTTCATTAAATATCAACTCTTCACTTACTCTTCCCCCCAAAAACACGACCAATTCCCCCAGCAACTCGCTTTTAGAAGCAAGATATTTATCTTCTAATGGAAAATTCATCGTGTATCCCAGCGCTGCGGTTCCGCGGGGAATAATCGAAACCTTATGCAGCGGATCTACTCCAGGCACAAGCATAGATAAAAGGGCATGGCCGGATTCATGATACGCAACCACCTCTTTTTCATGTTTATTCATTACACGGGATTTTCTTTCCGGACCGGCAACAACCCTCTCTATGGATGCCTGTAATTCTTCCATCGTCACAGCATCTTTACTTCGCCTGGCAGCCAATAAAGCCGCTTCATTTACCAGGTTGGCAATATCCGCTCCGGAAAACCCGGGGGTCTGCCGCGCAATGGAATTTAAATCCACGGATTCATGCAGTTTTACATTGCGCACATGCACTTTTAGAATGGATTCTCTTCCGATAATATCCGGCCGGTCAAGCACAATCTGACGGTCAAACCTTCCCGGCCTTAAAAGCGCCGGGTCAAGGACATCCGGCCGGTTTGTCGCGGCCATGAGGATTACGCCCTCCTGGGTATTGAACCCGTCCATCTCCACAAGCAGGGCGTTCAATGTCTGCTCCCGTTCATCATGGCCGCCTCCGACACCGGCAAAGCGCTGCCGGCCCACGGCATCAATCTCATCGATAAATATAATACTGCCTCTGCCGCTGGCTTTTGACGCCTTCTTTGCCTGCTCGAACAAATCACGCACCCGGCTGGCGCCGACACCAACAAACATCTCGACAAAATCCGAGCCGCTGATACTTAAAAAAGGAACCCCGGCTTCTCCGGCTACAGCCTTTGCCAAAAGCGTCTTTCCCGTGCCCGGAGGCCCCATCAATAATACGCCCTTCGGAATTTTACCGCCGAGGCGCTGAAACTTTTTCGGGTCCTTTAAAAATTCAATGATTTCCTGCAGCTCCTCCTTAGCCTCGTCTACTCCGGCGACGTCATTAAACGTAATCTTTACGTTATTTTCATTAGGCTGATGCACGCGGCTTTTGCCGAAAGAAAAAAGGCGGTTACCTCCCATCTGTGAGCTGCGGTAAGTAAACCAGACAATCATCCCCAAAATAAACAACGGCCATATAAGGCTTAAGATGTTCAGCCAAAACAGGCTCGACTGCTTAATCGTAAAATTATCGACATTTTCCCGCAAGGCCCGGATTAAATCCGCGTCATTAAGCGGGACGGTAAGCGCGGTCATTTTCCCGTTACTCAACCTTACCTCTGCGGTATTCTCGGCAAGTTCTACAGCGGCAATTTCATGCGACGTCTTATTGTTTTGCACCATGGCAAAAAATTCCGAATAAGTAATCTTCGGCTGCAGCGTCCGCGCATATTGTTCGGAAAGCAGGCCCATAAAGAATAAAACCGTCAAAACCATAAAAAAAGGGGTAAGCAAGCGATTGATTTTATTCTGTTTTTTATTGTTCCCGCGCTTGATGTTTTTGTTACCGTTTGTGTTGGGAGAAGTATTTCTTCCCATATATACACCTCACTATAATAATGCCTGTTATTGTTTAGGAAAAGATATGACCGATATAAATTGTAGCAAAAGCCATTTTAAATAGCAAGCCTTAAAAACATTCCGATGCCAAAGCCGGAAAGCAGCAGTAGCAGCTCAATAAAAACAATCAGGTACCCCTGTATTAGGCGTAATTCGTACACCCTTTTTACCAGCCGGGCCTCTATATCCAGCAAACGTATCGCTAAACAAATAAGAACGCCGGTAACCGCCGGATTATCTCCTGCATCGGCAAAAAAAAGGTAGGTAAAAAACCCCGCCGCCCATATCGGAACAAGATAACTGCGGCAGAGGAAATTATACAAAAAATTGGAAACAAGCAGACGGCCTTTTATCTTCACCGCAGACGAATAGATCCAATTTAAAAAACCGCTTAACGCCGCGGCAACAATAGTGTTCATTATATAGACCGCCACGATAAGCAATAATTCCGCAGCCGGCAAGATCTCCAACATCGGCATTGCATATTTTTTTACCGCAAAGATCAGTACGGAAGTTGCGCACGCCGTAAAAATAAACACGGAAACAAAAACGTTTCCCGGAGATACCGCCGAAATTGTCTTCTTTAAAACGCCGTCAGGAAAAAATAAAATCAAAAAACTATCTAAAAATTTTGTCTTCATGGTTTTGAGCCCTTGAGGGAACTACCCTGAATATTTTACCGTATAGCCTATCCCGCATAAAGCAACATGCCTCAGGCAAGCTATTTCAATGACAATGTTTACCGTATAAACATGCTGCGCTGTCACATCCCTGCCCGCTGACACAAGAAGGCCCTTTGGTTTTTTTTGTACTGGAGGCAACAAAACCTCCGGAAATTTTCTTGTCAATTTTTTTACTGCCGCAATGCTTGCAACGAATCTCCTCCGGCAACTGCACCACTCCGACTAAAAATTCGCTTGTTTTATCACACTCCCGGCATTGATATTCATAAATCGGCATATCTATCCTGCTCCTTTAAATTTTCCTGCTATTCATACCCCTCTTCGCTGCAAAGTCGCTCTTGCGTTTATCGGCCGCACCGCTTTTTTTCTGCCTTCATAAACACTCACAACAACAAAGCCTTGAAAAACTTTTTTTATTTCGTTTAGTTCTGCCATTGAAAGCGGCCGGCAACGGCTCTTGCGCAAAGGCGTGTTTATCTGTATCTCATCCACACAGACTTCAGCCGCGATCCCGGCAATCTTCGCCGCCTCTTTTATATTTTTTTTCACAAACATAATCTGCAATCCCAAACGCCCCTTGTACTCACGCCGAAATGCTGCGAGGCCGTTAACAATCTTCCTTAATTTTATGGCGCTCCAAGGATGATTTACCGCGGAGAAAACATCCGGAGAGCCCGCATCCAGCTTTGCCATGACAAAATCCGCCAGGCAAAGATCCTTCCGCACCCGCGGATTATCAATCAGCGAGGCGTTGGTAATAACCGCTACCGGTTCTTTACGGATTTTTTTAACGCCCCGGATCAAATCCCCCAGGTTCTTAGCCAGCGTCGGCTCGCCTTTACCGGAAAATGTTATATAATCAATTTTTATCTGCGGCGAAAGCTGTTTTATTTCATTAAGAATCAATGACGCCGGAACATATTCTTTTCTGGCGCAGGAAAGCGGCGCAGCGCGGCCGACCTGACAGTAAATACAATCAAAACTGCATATCTTTTCTTCCTGTGAAAGCGGGTCTATCCCCAAGGAGCGCCCCAGCCGCCAGGAAAAAACCGGGCCGTAAATAAATTTGAATTTCTCTTTTTTCATTATTTGTACCGCAAACATTTCGTGATTGCGGCTATAAGTTCTTCGCTGGTTATCGGCTTCACAAGATAATCAACAATGCCGAGCTTATATGCCTTTAGCTTGTCCGCTTCTTTGCCCAAAGCCGAAAGGATAATAATCGGAATACGTTTTCCCTGCGGATCCGTATTCAGCATTTGACAGGCCTCCAGTCCTCCGAGAGAAGGCATAATCAAGTCCAGCACAATAATATCCGGATTAAACGCATGCACGGTTTCTATGATATTTTTTGCCGAGGATAATGTTAAAACTTCATATTGCTGCGTTTCCTCGAGGTTCATTTTCGCCATCTGAAGGAAACTAACCTCATCATCCACCATCAAGACTTTTTTCTTTTCCATAGCATTTCAGCTCTGCCTTTAATACGCCGCCGTATTCGCGCTCCACACATTTCAGCCCGCCGCCTCTAACCCCTAAACTGCTGCTCAATAATCTTTAAAAGCTTTCCCACCGTAATCGGCTTTGCCACATACAACGCGGTGCCGTCGCGGCTTTTTTCTCCTTCGTCTTCCTGATCCACCGTAGCCGTTAAAAATATCCGCGCTATGTTTTTCGTTGCATCATCCAGCCCTAGCTGCGCCGCTATCTCATAGCCGGCCATATCCGGCATAATCACATCAAGAAAGATCAGATCCGGACAGAATTCTTTTGCCGCAGCCAGGGCATTCAATCCTTTATTTTCCGTACGCACTTCGAACCTGCCGGTTTCTTCAAGATTCAGCTTTACCATAATCGTAAAGCTTGCTTCATCATCAACTATCAAAATCTTTTTCTTCTTTACCCCCATTGTAAAAACCCCCCTGTATTTTTATAACCCCGCACCTATCTTAATTACAAAAATCAAATTAATTACCGATCCGCTCACTATCCGGTCCAAGGACATTTTCTATCTTTTCCAGCAATACCGCTGTATTCACCGGCTTCACGACATAGTCCGCGCACAATAGGCCTAAGGCCTGCAGCCTAGCACTGGCAGAGGCCACCGCGGTTACCATAATCACCGGGATGGTTTTTGTTATTTCGTTTTCCTTAAGCCTCTTTAACACGGTTAATCCGTCAATCTCCGGCATCATTACATCAAGCATAATAACATCCGGAGTAAACAATATCGCCGCGGCAACGACATTTCCAGCGTCATTTTCCTGACGCACCTCATAACCATGCTCGATTAGGTTAAAAGCAACCATGGCCGTAAAATCTTTTTTATCGTCAACTACCAGTATTTTTCTCTTTTGCATATCCGGGAAATCCTTTCCGTGTTATGATATAGGAAGCATTACCTTTGCCAAAACCCCCGGGCCCTGCTCCGGCGGCTTATTCCGAATCTCTATTTTACCGCGATGCATCTTAATCACACTGAGCACTACCGACAAGCCTATCCCCGTACCGCCCTGTCCACGGCGCGTAGTAAAAAACGGGTCAAAAATCTTGTCCATGAATTCCTGCGGGATACCGAATCCCGTATCTTCGATTTCAATCACGGCTATTTTTGTTTCCGGGGCAAGCGTTTCATCCATATTGATGTCCGCGGCAGACATATCTTTGGTATATGTCTTTATGATCAACCGGCCGCCGTTCGGCATCGCATACACGGCATTCAGCGCCAGATTTACCAATACCTGTTCCATTTTGTTTCGGTCCATCATGACCTGCAGGATTCCCTGTTCCAGCCGCGTAACCATTTCAATATGATGTTTATCCAGTTCATGTTTCACGAGCAGGAGCGCGGCTTTCACCAGGTCATTGATATCCTGCCGCGCCATCACCAATTCCGTCACGTTGGAAAAATCAAGCAGGCCTTTAATAATCGCATCCGCGCGGCGCACGGCATCGGACATATAAGAAAGCGTTAAGACAACATTCTGTTCCTCCGCGCTAATTTTTCTTTTAAGGAAATCCACTCCCTGCAGGATGATTGCCAGGGGATTTTTTACCTCATGCGCTACGCCGCTGGCCAGGCTGCCGATCACATTCATCTTTGCCGTCTGAATCAGCTGCTCCTGCGCTGATTTCAATTGCTCATACGCCAGCTTCAGGCTTTGCTCCGCCTCTTTAAGTTTGGTAATATCCTTAAACTCTTCAAGAACACCGATAACATTTCCCTCTCCGTCACGATAAGGCGCGCCCACAACGTGAAAAATCTTTTTCCCGCCTTCTGCGTCTTTTTTTTCCACCTCAAACTCAACATGGCCATGACCTTCAATTATAAGCTTTAATACACATGATGGCGTATCGCAGCGGCCCGCGCTCATCACCTCCCGGCACTTCCTGCCGACGATCTCGTCTTTACTCAACCCGGCGAAATCGGAAAACGCATTGTTTACGCGCAATATATAACCGTGCTTATCGACAACGCGCAGGCCTGCGGTGATAGTATTAAATATCTGGCTCAATTCCGCATAGGCAAGCTTAATCTTTTCTTCCGCCCTTTTTAATTCCGTGATGTCTTTTGCCAGGTATAAAACACCCAGGATTTCATCTCCATAATTTTCCAGCCCGGCCAAGGGCTTAACCTTGCCGTCCGCCTTTAACACCGCGATGCTTAACAAAACAGGGATAGTACCGCGGTTTTTGGTGCACAACATCGTTTCATAATTTGTCAATCCGCCCCTTTGAATAATCACCCCTATTCCGCTGGCAAGCAAAGGCTTATACGGAAATAACACGGCAATACTCTGGCCAACCAGCTCATCCAAAGCATGTCCGGATAAATCCAAAATCGTCTTATTCACCCGCATGATTTTGCCTTCGGAGGAAACAACAATTAAGCTGTCCGACATCGCTTTAATAATCGCATCCATATAGGTATTCGCCTCTTCTGCCTCATGTAAAGCCTTCCGGATATTTTCCTGCGTCTGCGCATCAACGGTCTTAAGGATATGATAGATGATCCACGCAGCGGGAACCGCCCATAAGCCGCACAGTAGTTGAACCGGGACGCCGAAAAAAGCAGAAAATGTCTTATAATTCAGGAAAGAGGCCCGGGGGAAAGACGCTGCCGGCACAACTAATCCTTCAAGCAAGGCATATACCCCAAACAAGCTTCCCGCGGCAAGAAAATATAGCCTTAACCCTGCCTTGTCTAATCCCTCTTTTTCGGAACGGTAATAGAGAAATATACCAGCAGAGGACAACACTCCGCCGGGAAAGGCGAGAAGATATCTCGCCCAAGTATTGGCCTGCTCGCGAAAAACAAAAACAGAAATAATAAACAGGACTTCCAGCGCAATGATAATCGTGCACTTACACAACCTGCCTGTAGCCAAACATATGAGATTCCTGCCGAATTCACATAAATATACGTTTGTAACCGCCAGCGCGGCCAAGGCAATATATACCAGGCTTGTTGACTGCGGCCGCAAAAGAATCTGCAGCTGC
>JAHIOQ010000052.1 GCA_018895275.1 Candidatus Omnitrophota bacterium | reverse complement strand
TCTCATGCCCCTCCCTTAAAAGCAAAACGCTCTTGCATCGTGCCCTTAAATTCTTTAGCGTTGTTTTTAGAAAATAATGTTTTCAATTCAGTGTCTGTTTCTCCAAGCTCTTGAAAACTTTTTAAATTTTTCTTTTTGAGCACTACTTCATTTTTTACAATCTTTTCTTCAGCCTTAATAAAACCTGACCAGCTATCAATTTTGGCAGTACCCCATCCGACAGTGCGTTTGGCAGAAATACCATACTTTTCCAGAAGAACAGCAATCGCATCAATGAGTTTTAGCAAGACCTCTTGGGGATTCACCTGATCCCTCTCCACCTGACCGGGGAAAGGAGCATAAAGCACGTTGAGAATATATTTATCTTTCGAAGGCGGAACAATCTCGTAATAAATCGGTTTTGTTCCGGATTTTGTTTTGCGGCTGTGAGGGTTAATCACCTCAAATCCAACCTTATTAAACCAAGTTGGATAAAAAACCATTGCACCTGACCTAAAATCTTCCTGCTCATCCTTTTCATTCCCAAAGATATGAACCTCTTCCGGTTTATTCATTTCTTTCTGAATACGGCACGCCCAGCGTAACATGCCTTTCCACGATGCCGCAGACATGAACGGAACACCAAAGACCCTATCCTTTCGCACAGGGTTATCCATCACATGAAACGGCCGTTCGTCTTTGGAATACCATGGTGTTTGCAAAGTAAAACTGGTAGTAATTCCTAACCACGCAGAATCGGGCAAGCAAGAAAAAGCAGGTTCAGAAATACAATCAATTTGCTCAGTTCTTAGATTATTTAACAGTGCCGCTTTTTCCATATAACATCTTCGTGCTTCATTCTTCAGATCTGGCGCTTTTTTATCTTGTGGTTTATCTTTACAAGACCAAACAGCACATCTATCCACAAATCCCGACGCAAGGACGGTTGCATTTACTGGATTGGAACAACTTGTTTGATTGTGTAGCGATTGATAATAATCATACGTCATAAACTTTTCTCCTTTCCAAACAGTTCATCCAATATGGTATGGCCTTCGATAAATTGTTCATCTTTAAAATCAGGCCACACGGTTGTAAGCCTTCTTTTCATCTCAGAAAAATCTATTTTTAATTTCGGATTCACAAAACCAAATGTCCGCACTGGATTTTTAAAGCTGAATACTTTTTTGCTTTCTTGCTGTTTACCCGCAAGCCACTGATTTATCACATTGTTACCATTGGTTATTTGTTGCCCCTGATGTTTCGGCTCCTTCCGCCCAAGCACTTTATTAAATGTACTGCTATTATTATCTTTTCTCGTAAGATACGTTCCTGTTACATACCAAAAATTTCTAAGCGAAGCCCATTCAAAACCATTATGATTAACCTCGCGCCATTTAGACAAATAAGCCTTCAACTGACCAATATCACTCTTTTCAGGGAACGGTATTTTTTCAAGTTTTATCAAACCATAATCTTTGTGCTGTTCTCGGCCAGCACGATCTGGTTCATCTGAAGGTTTTAAAACAGTCTTCCCTCCAACGGCTCCATATTCAGCAATCAAGCGCAAAGTCGCATCAAGCAATGTCAATTCTTCGTTACAAATGGGTCGTAATTCAGTAAACCGTAAGATAAATTTCTTATCTTTCTTTATCGGCTCTAACAAGACATCATTTTTCTCATCCAGTACTTCAAAGCGAAACTTTCTTGCCCAACCTGTACAGCCGAAAAGTTCACAAACAACACAATGTTTTTTATCCTTACATTGTGTATCACTCGGATCACACGCCTGACCATCCAACCCGCGCACCAGCACTTCAAACCACCAGCGGATAGAACCGATAAGCCCAGCAGAAATACACTTGTTATTCTTTCTATCAATGTTTCCTGTCCACACATCTGTCAGTGCTTTAAATGTATACTCTACTGTCATCTTCCCTTACCTTTCTATTTTCAAAATCCCTTAAAAAATAAATATTTCCGGATCCCAGTCCGCGCCGTCCGGCAGGAGGCCTAAACCCGGGCGATAAAGCCCGGTTGCTTTCTGCACCCAGTAGCCGTGAAGATCTTCTATATAATCACCTTGTGCCAATTTATTAAATACCGGCAAAGGAACATTGACAATAAAACGCTGGAGTTTTCGTAACAGCCACGGCTCCGGGCCGCTGCGCCGAAGCAGGCCGATCAATTCCAGGCTATTTCGAGTTTTCCCTTCGTACCAGACAATAATGCCGCGCTGAAACTCATCATCTATCAGTTTGAAATCCTGCGCGAATGTTCTGAATTGAAACGCGCATTCAGGAACCCCCTGAACAAGGCGTTCAATGAATTTCGGCTTATCAAAATCATTGACCGACGCGTAAAATTTCTTAAAGTACCGGTTATAAAGTTCCGGCGTCAGTTCCAATGCCGCCTGATCTCTCAAAATACTTCTTGCCGCGTCCTCACCTTTGCGCAGTAATCCGACCGGAGCCGCTTTAGGCGGAACAAATACCACAACCTTTCCCAGCCGCCCTTCTTCATTAAGACGGCCTTCGCGGTTGCATCTTCCCGCGGCCTGGGCGATGGAATCAATTCCGGCAAGAGCCCGGTAGACAACCGGAAAATCAATGTCCACGCCCGCCTCGACAAGCTGTGTGCTGATTACGCGTATAGAATCACCGCCGTCTAATTTCTTTTTTATAACGGCGATTATTTCACTGCGTTCTTCCCCGCACATATTAGCGGAAAGATGGATTGTCCCTTCCGGCATAAGTTTGTGTAAATCCCGGCAGTCTTTACGCGTATTAACAACACAAAGCGCTTGTTTATAATTTTTTAAATCGTCAGCCACTGTCCGCCACTCCGAACACGCCGATATATTGGGCAAAGTTATTTCAACCCGTTTCAATTCTTCAAAATACTTTTCGGGTGTATCAATAATTTCCGTTGCCGGCGGCAACCCTTCAAATACGGCCAAGCCACTGCCGATTTTAGCACTTAACGCCGGCTGGGTAGCCGTGCAAAAAATAACCGTTACGCCGAAGTGTTTAACAAGTCCCCGCAATACCGACAAAACCGGTTTCAAATATTCCGGCGCAAGCATCTGCGCTTCATCGAGAATAATCACGCTGTTTACAATATTATGCAGTTTACGGCACACAGACGTACGCCCGGAAAATAAAGATTCGAAAAGCTGTACGTTCGTTGTAACCACAATCGGCATGTCCCAATTCTCTGAAGCAAGCCTGCTTTTATGGTCTTCTTTATCCGGATCAAGATTGCTATGATGTTCAAGGACAGCCTCCTCGCCAAACACCTCTCTGTAAACAGCTGCTGCCTGCTCGATAATACTTGTATAAGGTATCGCCATAATAATCCGCTGTTTACCGTATTTTAACGCATGCTCTAAAGCAAAAGCCATGGACGACAGAGTTTTCCCTCCACCCGTGGGAACGGTCAAAGAAAAGAATCCGGGAGTTAACTTTGCCTTGGCGCGGCAGATTTTTAAAATTTCCGCCCGCGCTTTGTTGATTGCCGCCGGGGCGGCATTTTTCTCTTTTTGCTCCATGTATTTATCAAACCGGGACGAAAATTCCTGAAGCCCCGAATATATTCCACGCTTTTTCGCGTTTTCCGGAGTCATAAATTCTTCCGTATCCAAAAAATCCGCGTCCACAAGACAGGAAAACAGCATTCGTATCCAAAGATGCAGATATTCAGCGCTTTTTACTGCTTCAGGAGGAGAAGAACATCCCAAAGGAAAAGTTTTGGGCATCGAGGCGGAAAGATAAGCCATCGTTTGAGCAATCTGCCTTATCTCATCAAGTTCGCCGGCCTTAATCTTATGTGATATGGTATCAAATAAACGATTCTGAAGATCTCCACCGGCTTCATCCGGAGCCCAATCCGGCAGTCCCGCGTGATGCCCGGCAATAACGTAGGCTAATAAACGGCCGGCCGGAGAACCCCGGAATTTTTCCAAAGATAAAACCGCTCCGGCTGAGCTGTGATTCGGCCTGCCGCCGTATCCCTCAATATGCGCGTCTTCATCGTATCCCGTTTTTTTGCAAAGATACGCCTGCCAATCTTTCAAAAATTTTCCCAGATCATGCCACAACCCGGCCAATTCAGCCCAGTCTCCGCTATTAAAAGAAGCGGCAAATTCTTTCGCTCTCTCCGCAACGCACCGGAGATGATCTTCTAAATCGTGCAGTCTCCAGCTCTCGCCATCGGATTCTTTTTGAACATGCGCGACATATGCAGGTGGTTTATTCATTGAAGTTCCTTGTATAAGGGGTATAAATACGCTACATTACCCACTTGAATAGCGTTCTTATAATCGTGCCGGCAAATTGCTTTATTATTCCGTAACACCGCGTTTTGCACTTTCTTCTTTTTGGACTTTCCCATAGCTAATACTCTCTTATTTAACGGCTAAATTCCACCCCAAGAGCTCCTTCAATAACAAGTTCTCCTGCCGCTCCTCTTGCGGCCTGCCTTTAAAACTACGCGCGTAATATTACTTAAAAACACACAGTATCTGCCATAAATATAGTATACTGCTAAATGCTCACATACGGGTAACTAAATACAGGGTATTTTGTCGAACACATAGCCGATTCAGCAACGTTTTTTATAAATTTTTATTCTCACACAGAGCCGCAAAGAGCAC
>JAHIOQ010000051.1 GCA_018895275.1 Candidatus Omnitrophota bacterium | reverse complement strand
CCAAAGACCAAAGACCAAAGACCAAAGACCAAAGACCAAAGACCAAAGACCAAAGACCAAAGACCAAAGACCAAAGACCAAAGACCAAAGACCAAAAACTAAAAACTAAAAGATAAGAGAGAAAGATTAAGGGATAGGGTGAAGAAGAAAAATTTTGTTTCAAAAAAGGTAGAGGCATTAGCGCCTTCCGGAATAAGGGCATTTTTTGAGCTTGTATTAGGCATGAAAGAGGTTATTAGTCTCGGAGTTGGCGAACCGGATTTTGTTACACCCTGGAATATTCGCGAGACAGGTATATTCTCTCTTGAAGAAGGATATACTTCGTATACATCAAATAAAGGTTTATATAAACTTCGCCTGCTTATTCAGCGTTTTTTGAAACAACGTTTTGATATTGATTATTCGGCTGACGAAGAAATTCTGATTACGGTGGGAGTCAGTGAAGCCCTGGATTTAGTGGTGAGGGCGATATTGAATCCGGGAGAAGAAGTGATTATCCCGCAGCCGTGTTATGTTTCTTATGGGCCTATCGTTGAACTGGCCGGCGGCAAACCGGTTTTTCTGCCGGCTCGGGAGAGTGATTGCTTTAAAATTAATCCGGAACAGCTTGAAAAAGCGTGCACAAAAAAGACCAAAGGGATAATCTTGAATTATCCCTCTAATCCGACGGGCAGTACTTATACTAAAAAGGAGCTGGATACTATCAACCGGGTATGTAAAAAACACGGCATTGTGGTTATAAGCGATGAGGTATACGGTGATTTGACTTATGATACGGAGCATGTTGCTTTTCCGACTTTATCGGGTGCTCAAGCTTATACGGTTTATTTGAATGGGTTTTCAAAGGCCTACGCGATGACCGGATGGAGAGTCGGGTATGCCTGTGGTCCGCGTCCGATAATTGCGGCAATGACCAAGATTCACCAGTATACGATTTTGTGCGCATCCATAATTAGTCAGATGGCTGCCTGCGAAGCTGTGCAGTCGGGTAAGCGCAGTGTGGAAGAGATGAAAAAAGAGTATAATCGGCGAAGGAATTTTATGTACGAGGCACTTAATGAAACAGGCCTTTCATGTTTAAAGCCTCTGGGCGCGTTTTATATTTTTCCTTCGATCCGAGCCAGCGGCCTGTCTTCACTTGAGTTTGCGCAGCGCCTTTTGCGGGAACAAAAAGTTGCGGTTGTGCCGGGAGTTGCGTTCGGTAAAAACTATGATGATTATGTGCGTATGTCATATGCGACAAATTATGAACAGCTTAAAAAGGCAGTTGATCGTATGAAAGTTTTTATGCAACAATGTACGCGGAAAGTTTAGTTTAATCAGGGAGGCTGGTATGAGTCGAAGGTTATTGTTGATTTCTCTGCAGTGCGTTGCGTTCGTGTCTTTTTTAGCGAATGGGACAGGTGTCTATGCGCAGGATTTTATTAATGAGGATCTGACGTTAAAACTGGAATTGGGCACGGAAAAAATGATTTATCGTGTTATGCAGCCGATTGAGATTACCGTGTATCTGAGAAACATGGGCGAGGAAACGCTGGAAGTTGTGGAGCCGGCAATCGACAAGCGCTCCTTTTTTTTTGAAATCACGCAGCCGGACGGGAAAAAGAATAAGCTGTTGGCGATTTACGGTTTGAATCTACAGAAAATAAAGCTTCCTCCGAAAAAAAGATTAAAATTTACGGCCAGTTTTACTCCGGAAATGAGCGGAAGTTATGAGATTGAGGCGCGCTATTACGGGTATCAGGATAAAACAATAGTTTCTTCTCTGTTTAAAGTATTCGTGGTTAATCCGCCGCCGGTAAAATAGATTGAGAAAAGCTTTTGTTACGCAGTTATGATTGATATAGTTTGGCGGTTATAAACCTTCACGCAGCTGTTTCTCCGCGTCGATTTCGCCCCGGTTTATCAAGGATAACGCCTCATGAATCTTGTATTTGAAAGCCGCAGAAATGACCGGAATTGCATGCAATTGACGAAGAATCTGGATAACCATTCGGAAGTATCTGACGATCTCCCCTTCATCTGCTCCGGCAATCGATTTTATCTGCGAAAAGTCATCTCCATATGCCCATCGTTCAATAGCCTGTCCAAGATTAAAATAAGGTTTTTTGCTTAATGGATAAATACGGTGTTTTTTCTCTTTTTTGAGGACATCATCGATGATCGGATATATTATTTTGCTGATTTTTAGCGCGTTTGCATCTATTTTTGCATGCATTTGGCTTTTGCGCGGCTCAAAAACCAGGCAAACCAGGACTATTGCGAGTTCAATACTGGAAAACTGCTCCAATACTCCGCGGCTGAACAGCTCGGTGAGAGGCAGTTCATAGCCGTATATATTAGAGGCAAAACTGCCTTTATAAGTTAATCTATCCGCGGCTATATAATTCATTTCTTTGAGAAATGTTATTTTTGTCCGCAATGCCGCCAGCGCATTCTTGCGCGAGCGTTTGCTTGATTGATAAAAGTGCAGGGTAAGGGGGTATATTTCATAGAGCTGCTCCTGCCATTTTTCATAGAGGTGCAGTAATGTCGCGTAGGAAAGATTGAATTGGCTGTTTACCGGCTCCGGCTGCCCGAAAATAGTTTTTTTTATTTGTTCAATGGGAATTCGGTGCGGGTTAATCCGGGAATAAACAAACCCTTCGGTATCGATTCCTCGTCGCCCGGCGCGTCCGGCCATTTGATAATAATCGCGGCATCTTAAGAAGGCGTAATTATACCCGTAGAATTTTCTTAATTCATCAAAGATAACCGTTCTTGCCGGCATGTTTATGCCGAGGGCAAAAGTTTCCGTGGTAAAAATCAGCTTGATGAGCCGGCTGGTAAAAAGCTGCTCAATAACTTCTTTAATGCTGGGCAGGATTCCGGCGTGGTGGTAGGCGATGCCGTGCGATACTAACGGCCAGAGGCGCAGTGCGGACGGTTCGTGTTCCAAGCCGAATTTTTGAAGAAGCTTTTTGAATAAATCCGTAATTTTTTCGCGTTCTTCGTTGTCCAGAAAATCAAAATATTTTGTTTCGAACGCCAGTTCTTCGCAGCGTTTGCGGCTAAAAGCAAAATAAATCGCCGGTAATTTATGGGTTTGCTGCAAATGGGATAAAAGCGCATCTATCCTGTTTGCGCGGAAACGGTTTTTCTTATCCTGAAAATTCCTTGAGTGCCTTTTTTTTTCCGGCAAGTAAGTGTTTTTTTTCAACTGCTCGATATTAAAGAAAATACGGTTATTGGCCTGGAAGATATGCCTTAACGGAACCGGACGCTGCTTTTCGATTATGGTTTCTACCGGGTGTTTTTGAATGTTTTTTATCCAGGATGCTATTTGTATGGCATTGGGAATCGTGGCACTTAAAGCAAGTATCCGAATGTGCGGAGGGCAGAATATTATTGATTCTTCCCATACGGTGCCGCGTTCCCAGTCATCAATGTAATGCACCTCATCAAAGATAACCCAGGATATGTTGTTCAGCCGCTGGTCGTCTTCAAGTAAGGTATTGCGAAAAATCTCCGTAGTCATGATAAGTACCGGCGCCTGCGGGTTGAGCGAAACATCTCCGGTCAGAATTCCGATATTTTGGCCGTATACATGCGTGAAATCACGGAATTTTTGATTGGAGAGCGCTTTAATCGGAGCGGTGTAGACAACTCCTTTTTTTTCAGCGATGCATTTTTCAATTATATATTCGGCGATTGCCGTTTTACCGGCACCGGTGGGAGCGCAGACGATTACCGAGCTGTTCCGCTCTGCGCATTGAATGGCTTTCTTTTGGAATTCATCATATATCATAATGTATAAAATTATAAGATAAATCGGGCAGTTTAACAACGTAATTATTATTAATTATTTTATAACCATATTTACAATATTGTTATAATGTGTTAAAATTTAATTTGTTATGGAACAGCGAACCGCTTTATCCAGCGAATATATCGATGTTTTAAAATAGGGAGCTGCTGTGGAGTTTTTAACCTCTTTTTATAATACCGGCATGGCAATGGTCGAAATATTTATTATTGTCATGTGCGGTTTCTTCTTTGTAAAATTAAAATTGTTTGATGCCGAAGGCGTAAAAGGGATAATCAGCCTGACAATTAATCTTTTTCTGCCGTGTCTTATCTTTGCGCATTTTATGGAACACGCCAAAGACGCCTTACCGGCTGATTGGTGGGTTTATCCGCTGCTGGGTATTCTCGTTTCCGCGGCCGGTTTTCTTGTTGCCGGTATTTTTTCTTTTTTTCACAAGGACCGGCAGTTGAGGGGAGAATTCGCGAGTTTAATTGCTTTTCAGAATTGCGGATATTTACCGCTTATGCTGGTAGCCGCGGTATTTCCGGAAGAAATCAAGAGAGTTTTGTTTGTTTATATCTTTCTTTTTATTCAGGGGTTTAATTTTATTTTCTGGGGATTCGGCGTGCATTTTTTGATCGGGACGGAAAAACGGAAGATGGAAATAAAAAAAATATTTAATCCGCCCTTTGTGTCCTTACTGCTCTGCCTTTTTCTTGTCAAGACCAAATTCTATGTATTTCTGCCGGTTCCGCTGTTTAGGGCGGTAAAAATAGTAGGTGTTTGCACTCTGCCGGTTGCTCTTATCAGTTTAGGCGCTGTACTTGCGCAATGCCTTGTACCGTTACATAATGTTTCAAAACGGTTTTTAGCGGAAGTCGTGCTGCTTAAACTGGTAGTCATGCCGATATTGGCAATGGCTTTATTGTTTTTCTGGCGGATTCATCCGCTTGCTGCTTTGCTGATTATGATTGAGGCATCGATGCCGGCGGCAATTAATTTGGGAATGGTATCATTTCATTACAGCGGTAAATGCAACCTCGTGAGTCAGGCGGTATTGTTGACGCATTTCTTTGCCTTGTTTACCGTGCCTTTTTTTTTAAGTCTCTATCTTTCTTTCGTACAGAAATAATTCCGGCATGAGGAACTTTTTAGAATATCATTTGTCTAAATAATAAAAGGATGGTGAGCGCATGAAAAAGTTAGTGGAAAAGATATCGGTAATTTCGGCAATTTTGTTGTTGTCCTGTACGGCATATGCGGGAGAAGGCGCGGTATGCGGCGTACCGGGAGGACTATCCATGCCGCAGTATGTGATACGGCAAGCGGATTTTAAGGGCAGGATTATGGAAAATGCGGCGGTTTTTGATGTGAATTTTGCCGTAGAAATCCTCTCTGACGGGAACATCAGCGTGCCTTTGTTAAGTAAAGACATTGCCTTTATAAAAGATAAGCTGCCGCAAGGGGTGTTTTTCGTGCAGAAAGAACAATGGTATAATCTGGTTTTTCAAAAAAAAGGAAGTTATAAGTTTAGTTTACAGTTTGCGGCATCCGTGCGGCAACAGGATGAACGTAATTTTATAAATGTTAAAATCAATCCGGCAGCGGTATCCAAACTTACGGTTTTGTTTGAAGGGGTGGATTTAGACATCAAAAGCGGATCGGCAATCAATGCCCAGGTTAATCCGCGGGGAAAACAGACAGAGCTGGTTGCCTTTATGGGAAATGCCGGACAGATTAAGGTAAGCTGGGTTGCTAAGCCTACGGCTTTGGCAAAAGCGCAGCTTTTGTTTAATTCCGTCAATAATTCGTTGATCACTATAACTCCCGGCCTGGTACGTACGCAGACTTTCCTAAATTATAAAATGATCCAAGGCCGGCTTTCACGTTTTCAAGTTAGCTTGCCGCAGGAAATAAATCTTTTAACCGTCAAAGGAGATAATTTAAAAAACTGGAATTTAAAAAAAGACAAAAATAGACAGGTGTTAGAGATTGAATTGATAAAAGAGGCTGCGGAAGGATACCAGCTTGTTCTTGAAACGGAAGAAGTCAGGGATAAGATTGAGGATTCTTATTTATATACGATTTCCGATATCGTTTCTATGGATACGGAAAGAGAGAGCGGTTATATGGCAGTTGTGGTTAAGGACGATTTAAAAATCCGTTCCATCGCCAAAAGGAGCGGGATTAGCCAGATGGATGTAGAAGGCTTGCCGGATCAGTTAAAGCGCGAGGCCGGCGGGGAGGAAAATGTTTCTTTAGCCTATCGTTATTTGCTGCAGCAGAAAGAGCTGGCGTTTACGATCGAACGTGTTACCCCGGATATCTTTGTGCGCAACAACCTTTTTCTTAATGTCGAAGAAGAAGTAATGAAGCTCGTGGCTGTCGTCGATTACAATATCAGTAAGGCCGGTGTGTTTAATTTTAAATTAGAGTTGCCGGCGTCTATGGAGCTTATTGATGTCGCGGGTACGGATATAGAAAACTGGAAAGTTAATCCGGTGAACAAAGATGACGCGGCCGGAGTGCAGGTTCTGGAAGTGCAGCTGCGGCGTAAGGCAATCGGCGAATATCGCTTGAAAGTGGAATTAGAAAGGCCGATGCGGGATATACTTGAGGATATTACCATGCCGCAGGTAAATATTATCGGCGCAAACAAAGTAACCGGATTTATCGGTATCAGCGGCGACAGCAGTATCCGTTTTAAGACAAAGTCGAGAGATCGGCTGACCGAGGTTGATCTGCGTGAATTGCTTAAATCCTTACCGGCAATTACAAACACACCGACACTGGCTTATAAATTTATCGCGCAGCCATATAGTTTGGAGCTAGGGGTAGAAAAGGTTAATTCCCGGGTTATGGCCGATGTGTTTACTTTCTTGTCTCTGGGCGAGGGGCTTATGCTTATTAATTCGGCGATAGACTTTGATATCCTTTTTGCCGGAATCGACCGGTTTCAAATAGCCTTGCCGCAAGACGCCGTGGGTGTGGATATTACCGGACAAGGTATAAAATCTAAGGAAAAACATGTTGAAGAACAGCAATTGGCCGGTAAAAATGTTAAGGTCGTAGTCTACACAATTTCGCTTCACTCAAAAGTAAAAGGTAAGTATTCGCTATACTGTTCTTACGAAAAGGCATTGAAGAATCTTTCGCAAAAGACAGATATGCCGGCCCTGGAAATAAAAAATGTCGAGCGCCAGAGCGGTTATGTAGCTGTTGGGCCGCGGGCAAATGTTGAGATTGAGTTTACCGATATAGAAGGGGCCAGTCAGGTTGATGTGAAGGAGCTTCCGCGGGATAAGATCGCCGGTATTGATATCCCCATATTATATGCGCTGCGATATGTACGGTATCCTTACATTGTCGGGCTTGATATTAAAAAACATGAGGATGTATCGGTGCTTGTTGCGGTTGTGGAGTCGGCGAATATAACAACCGTGATGGGGAAGGACGGACAGATCATCGTTAATGCCGTTTATCAGATTAAGAATCGCGCGAAACAATACCTGAATTTGATATTACCTAAAGACGCGGCGATATGGAGTACTTTTGTTGACGGAAAGGCGGTGAAACCGGCAAAAACAAAAGAGGGAAATGTGCTTTTGCCGCTGGTAAAGCATGAAGAACAGGAAAGAAGTTTCCCGGTGGAGATTACCTATGAAACCAAGCGGCCGCGTTTGTTTTTTACCGGGCAGGTGCGTTTTAGCGCACCGCAATTTGATATCCCGGTTACGAATGTTACCTGGAGTGTATATCTGCCGTATGGCTATAATTATCATTCATTGAGCGGTAATATGGAAAAAGGCCATACGCTTTATGCCAAAGCGGATGTGCGCACGTCAGGAGGAAAGGTATGCGCGGAAAGCCCTGCCGTGTTTGGGCAAAAGCGCAACGAAGAGTCGTATCGTTATGATGATAAGTGCAGGGCGACTAAAGAGATAAAAAAAGAAGCGGAATATGAGAGAGAATATTCTAAAGCGCAAGATAAACCTAAGGGAGCTTGGAAAGATGAGCTTTTTTCTTCCAACATCAACTCCCAGGTAGCGCGCTATAACAATCAGATTGCCTTGTCGCAAACAGAGCAGATTTCCGAGGGAAGGCAAAAAGGGGTTCTGCCGATTCACATCACCATACCGACGGGCGGAAAATTATTTACCTTTTCTAAGTTGATGAGCCGCGACCCTTTGTCGGTCAATATGTGGTATGTAAAAAAAGGCGGTAAGTTTTTTTCAATCCTGCTGATTATAACGATAATCGTTCTATTCGCTAAAAAAAAAGATACACTGCTGGCTCTGTTACCTTTGAAAAAGCAGAATAAAGAGTAAAAAGTTAAGTTTATCAGGCTAAGGTTATTTCTATTGTCGTGGGAGAGTGTTTCGTCAGGCTTGAAAGTTCCTTGCGTGTGATTTTTAATTTAGCGCCGGAAACCCTGGTAAAAGGGATAGCATCGGGATTGATTTTTACCTTATCAATCTTGTATTTTCCAAAATCCAGGCGTTGCGGGTTTTGGATGACAATACTAAGCCTGCGTTCGGCAAAATAGCAGGATACGGATACTGTATCTGAATCGGAAAATTGTTCGGAGGTCAATTTCGGCTCGATTACCAAGTCGCCAAAATGGCCTTTTATGCCGAAAACTTCCGTGAGCATGGTCATGATATACCAGCTTGCGGAGCCCGTAAGGTAGGAATACATTCCGCGGCCTTCAAGATTAAAATATTCCGGCAGGCAAGGGTATATTTTGCTGGTTTTTGTATTCGTTGCCAGGTCGCAAAGGCTTTTAAGCACGCTGTAGCCCTCTTTTACAAAATTACGCTGATATAATGCATTGGCAAACATGACGCACATATGGCTGAAAATCGCGCCGTTTTCTTTTTCTCCGTAAGCAAAAGCAAAGGCTCGGCCTAAATCAAAATGCGGATCTTTAAAATTTGTGTTTAACCGGAATCCGCCGAGTTTTTTATCCTTGAGATATTTACAGGCAGCGCGATAAATAAGTGCGATTTGTTTTTTAGAAGCAATACCGTTTAAAATCGGAAATACCTGGCCGGTAAGCGTCATTCTTACCGAATTGTTTATTTTGCCTTCAACGCGCTTGCCTTTGTTGTTATAGTAACCATTGAAAAGACCGGAATTTTTGTTTAGACTTATCCATTCTTTTCTGCGCACATGTTCAAACAGCCATTGCCATTTTTGCGACAAATCAATGATAAGGTCATCGATTTGCACGGCTACCTTTTTTCCGCTGATTCGGCGTCTGACGCTATTGAAATAACGCTTTAATAATGCCTTTTTTCCCATAACACTGTTATAGTCCAGGGGGCGCCGATGCAGGCGGTCCAGCAGAATTAAAAGCTCTTTTGCCAGTAAAATGGTTTTCCGCTTTTTCTTCTTTTTCAGTTCCAGCAGGAGCATGGTTATTTCGTAGAGATTACGCGCATAAAAACAGGTAAACGCAACGCTTTCGCCGTTTTCTTTTGCCATGTCCAGCCCGTCGTTCCAGTCCGCGTCTTCAAGCCGGATGATGTTATGTTTACCGACATTAAAAAACTGCACAAGATGCTGTACCAGAATGTGCTCGAGAATTGTCCCGTGATAAATGTGGCCGTCTTTAGTATGCAGATGTTTGCTGTGTTTGTGATGCGGGTTCCATTGATGGTCTATTTCCTGCGCGCGGGAAAGCTGTTGGTCATAAAAATAGTTTTTTTTAGCAAACAAGACGTCAAAATCGCCGGTTTGATGGATATACAGGTGCAGGGTGAAGAAGGGCCAAATCCCATGGTCCATCCAGACACGGGCGATTTTATTTCTGTCGGCGATAAAATATCCGGGTTTTTTGGTGATAATTGTCGCGTTTGTGCCGTCAATGCGAATTCCGGAAAAATTGGCGATTAAGATGTCGCGTGTTTGTTGCGGGTGCGCCAACAGCAGGGTCAGGCAATCCTGCCAAAGGTCCCGCCATCCTTTGCCGCCGCGGCCATAATCAAAATCCGGAAGAAAAGAACATCCGAAGATTTTTCTCAAAACCGGCTGCAGGGTTACCCAGCGCAGCCAGTTATCCATAGTATTGTTTCCCGTACAAAAACTTATTAAGTCAATCTTCTTTTTCCAATAATCGATGTTTTCCGTGAGGGCGCATTTCAACTTTTCCTTGTTGTTGAACTTTTTAAAGCAGGAATTTATTGTTTTTTTATGTTCGGCAATTCCGAGCATAAAAATATAGGTTATTGATTCATCGGGGATTAATGTTTTTGATTTAAAACGTAACGCACCGATGGTTTCCTTACCGTGATGAATAGGGCGTATTTTTTTTAGCGGTGCATAGTTTTCGGTAACTGCCCGCGGCGAAAACAGGCTGCCGCCTTCTCCGATAAAAGATTCTATAGTCGGAAACTGTCCGATAGGCGGTTCGCCGTTTTCATCACAGCCTAAGATAAAGTAGGAAACATGATTAATCTTATGCCCGCGCTCATCAAAAGACATCTCCGGCGTCACGATTATGCCGTTCGGTGATAGTTTAACCCGGTTAAGAAGGCTGGTAACATGGCGATGGTCACGCAAATTATCGGCAGAACGGCCAAAAATGGGGATGGCGGAAGTAGGCGTAAAGGTTATCGCTCGCGCGGAAATATTTGTAATTTTAACGGACATTAATTCAACGTGTTCACCGCTTACAGGCACAAAATTGGTTATCTCCGCCTGTAACCCAATTTCTTTATGTATCCTGGTAATGGTTTGCCAGAGTATTCCCGCACGCATAGTAGTAGTCACATATTGTTGGTCAGAGATTTGCGTGCCGTTTAGCGGCCAATAAAGTGCAGGGCTTAAGCATACCCAGAAATTTCTTCCGGCTGCTGTGCTATAAAGGTCTTCCGTGGTAACAGGCTGTAATAAAAAGTGGTTTTGACCGGTCTTTATGTCGCCTTTTAATTCAGGAGTGATTGAAGACATGAATTCGGCTTCATTGGCAAGCGGGAAATAAAGCCGGCTGATCTTTTCCGGATTAGTAAATACAAAGTCGCCGTTTCTGTTTGTAAAATTCCATAGTGTCATGTTTATATCCATTAGCTGGCTTTTGGGTGTCAGGCCAGTTAAATTGTTAACAGCTTTTTGGATGATTTAATTTTTATAGTATAAGGTAAAATGATTAAAGAGGCAAGGAAAAATATGTGGTTTAACCCTGCGTTTGCCAGATTTTAAGTAGGGGCGATTCACGAATCGCCCGTTATTCACGAATCGCCCGAAATAAATGATTCAAAAAATAATATTGATTCGACACGGGCAATTCGTCAGACACGGGCAATTCGTGAATTGCCCCTACAAATTCGACGTCGTTCGATAATTGACACGATATTGTTTCTGTGTTACAATCTGCTTGATTTACGTCTGATTTGGTAACTACGGCATAGTGTTTAAGTTGTGAAAGACTGATGGCCGGGGCAGCTTTCGGGCTAGGAAAGGATGTTGTATGAAAATACTTGTTACCGGAGGGTTAGGGTTTATCGGCAGCAATTTTATCCGTTATATGCTGCATAAGTATCCAAAGCTTTATATCGTCAATTTGGATAAGCAAACGTATGCTTCCTGCAAGTCTAATCTTAAGGATACCTCTCTAAATCCGCGGTATGCTTTTATAAAAGGCGATATCTGTGATAAAAAGATTGTTTTGTGTGCGATGCGCGGCTGTTCTGCCGTCCTGAATTTTGCCGCGGAAACACATGTGGACCGGTCGATAAATGATGCAAGCGTGTTTTTGCGGACGAATATATCGGGTGTTTATGTTTTGCTGGAGGCGGCGAGGGAATTAAAAGTAGAAAAATTTATACAGATCGGTACGGATGAGGTTTATGGCTCATGTATCCGCGGTTCTTTTCATGAAGATGATCCGCTCTTACCGAATAGTCCCTATTCGGCAAGCAAGGCGTCCGCGGATATTCTCATCAGATCCTATTGGAAGACATATAAATTCCCGGCGGTGATCACGCGTTCGAGTAATAATTTCGGCCCGTACCAGTTTCCGGAAAAGGTGATTCCGCTTTTTATTACTAATCTGCTTGAAGGCAAAAAAGTCCCTTTATACGGTGATGGCCTTAATGTGCGTGACTGGATATATGTATTGGATAATTGCCGCGGTATTGACCTGGTGTTGCATAAGGGGAAAACCGGAGAAATATATAATATCGGCGCTGGAAATGAAAAAAATAATCTGGAATTAACGGAATCTATTTTAAAAGAATTCGGCAGGTCAAGGGAATGGATTAAATTTGTTAAAGACCGGCCGGGGCATGACCGGCGCTACAGCCTGGATACGCGCAAAATAATGGCGATGGGATTTAAGACGCAGGTTGATTTTCATGAAGCGCTTGTTTTGACGGTTAACTGGTATAAAGAAAATAAATCATGGTGGAAGAAACTAAAAAATCGCTCCTGATTACAGGCGCTGCCGGAATGCTTGGAGAAGATTTACTGCGGTTGTTTTCTCCGCGGTATGCGGTTAGCGGGATAGATGTCCGGACGCCGAAATATAAAGACGCTGATTTTATTGCTTGCGATTTGCTTGATTCCGGTTGCCTGGAGGATGTTTTCCGTGTAAGTAAGCCTTGGCTTGTTCTGCATGCCGCGGCGTATACGGATGTAGACGGCTGCGAGCGTGATCCGGAACGGGCGGAACGTATTAATGCGGCGCTGACGGGTAATCTCGTGCGCCTTTGCAAAAAACATAATGCCAAACTTGTATATATAAGTACGGATTATGTATTCGACGGCACCAAGCATTCGGCATATAATGAAAACGATGCGCCTAATCCGCTGAATGTTTACGGCCGCTCCAAACTTAACGGAGAAATAACTATAAGGGAGAAACTTGAAGAGTTTTTGATTATAAGGACAAGCTGGCTTTTTGGGCATTACGGAAGGAACTTTGTCTCGGCAATAATTAACAAGGCCCTGGAGGAAAAAACGCTTCATGTGGTTGATGACCAGCGGGGCTCGCCTACCTATACGGTGAGTTTAGCGCGGGCTATCGATGGTTTGATTGAGGCTGTTTTTATTCCGAAAACGCGGCGCGAGTATTGCGGCATATATCATATAAGCAATAGCGGGAATTGCAGCTGGTATGAATTCGCGAAGGCGATAATTGATTTGAAAGGCATTGCGGCGGAAGTTATACCGGTGGATTCGATGTTTGTTAAAAGGCCGGCGTGCCGGCCGGTGGTTTCTATTCTGGATAACCGGCGTTATGAACAAGTTACCGCTCAGCGGCTTTGTCATTGGCAGGAAGCACTTAAGTATTACCTAGGCCAAGAAGAGCAGCATTTTGATGTTTCGGATATTGTCAAAGTAACCTGATAAAGGAGATTGGGATGAATATAGTTATTACAGGAGGGGCAGGATTTATAGGCTCACATCTGTGTGAGCGATTGTTAGCCGATGGTCACCGCGTAATTTGTGTTGACAATTTGCTTACCGGTTCAATGGAGAATATAAGGGCGTTTATAAAAAATAAGAAATTTGAACTTAAAATGCATGATGTCAGCAAGCATTTCAGCATCGAGGGAGACGTCGATTGTGTTTTACACTTTGCTTCGCCGGCAAGTCCCGTGGATTATTTGGATTTTCCGATTCAAACCTTAAAAGTCGGCAGCCTGGGCACGCATAATGCCCTGGGCCTGGCCAAGCATAAAAAAGCAAGGTTTTTGTTGGCTTCTACCAGTGAAGTTTACGGAGATCCCTTAGTGCATCCGCAAAACGAGGAATACTGGGGGAATGTAAATCCCATCGGGCCGCGCGGGGTATACGATGAAGCAAAACGTTTTGCCGAGTCAATTACGCTGGCGTACCACCGGGTACATGGGGTTGACACGAAAATTGTGAGGATATTTAATACCTATGGGCCGCGGATGCGCCGTAACGACGGCCGGGCAATTCCCAATTTTATATCTCAGGCCATGCGTTCTCAGCCGTTGACGGTTTATGGAAACGGGTTACAGACACGTTCCTTCTGTTACATAGATGATCTGGTGGAGGGGATTATAAGGCTTATGAATTCGAAATTGAATGTGCCGGTTAATATCGGTAATCCCAACGAGATGACCCTGTTGACATTAGCCAAGGAGATAATTAGTCTGGCCGGTTCTTCCAGTAAAATTGTATATGAACCGCTTCCGGTTGATGATCCGAAACAGCGGCAGCCGGATATCTCCCGTGCCAAAAAAGAATTAAAATGGCAGCCTACGGTGATTTTAAAGCAGGGGTTGAAAAAAACCATTGGATGGTTTCGTTGAAATTATCTGAAAATAAAGATATGTCTTTTAAAAGATTAGCCTGTTGCTTGAAGAAGGGTACGATAAAGGTATGAAATTCAAGGATCTTTCTGTTTTTTTTCAGAAAGTAGAATCAGCGTCAAAACGGCTGGAAATGACGGCTATCCTTGCCGAGCTTTTTCAACAGCTTGATAGCGAAGAACGGCAGCGAATTAATGAGATTATTTATCTTTCTCAGGGGCAGCTTTTGCCGGCTTTCAGGAATGTTGAATTCGGGATGAGCGAGAAACTAATTCATAAAGCGATTGCCGAGGCAACGGGGCGTTCGCATGATGATATCGGTAAAGCCTTTCGTTCTTTAGGGGATTACGGCGAAGTTACGCAGCAGCTTAGCGGATCGGGAGCGGGAAAGCTGGAAGTAACTGAGGTGTACGAACGTCTTAGTGAACTGTCGAAATTCTCCGGAGAAGGAACCGTTAAAAAGAAAGTAGAATTTTTGGCGGTATTGCTGCGGGAAGTTAGTCCTCTGGGAGCTAAATATGTAGTCAGGATTATTTTGGGCAAGTTAAGGCTGGGAGTCGGTGACCCTACGGTTTTGGATGCGCTGTCTCTGGCTTATTCTAAATCGAAACAGTTGCGTCCGGCTTTAGAGCGTGCCTATAATCTTTGCTCGGATTTAGGCCTTGTGGCTGATATATTGTTCTCTAAAGGGATAAAGGCGGTTGAAGAGTTTAAGGTCATTGTGGGGTGTCCTATTCGCGTGGCTTTGGCCGCGCGGCTTTCCAGCGCAGAGGAGATTATCGATAAGATAGGCGTTTGTGCCGTGGAAGCAAAATATGACGGGTTTCGCTGCCAGGTGCATAAAAAGGGCGATGAGGTTCAAATATTCTCTCGTAACCTGGAGAATACGACAAGTATGTTTCCGGAGATAGAGTCGGCTGCCCGTAAACAGATAAAAATAAAAAATGCGATTTTTGAAGGCGAGGCCTTAGCTTATGATCCTCAGACCAAAGAGTGCCTGGCGTTTCAGGAAACCGTGCAGCGTAAGAGAAAATATGATATTGATATAATGCAGAAGCGGTTTCCCTTAAAACTGTTTATTTTTGATTTATTGTTTGCCGGAGATGATTTGACACGAATTTCGTATGAGCAAAGAAGAAAGGTTCTCTCCGGTTTGCTGCGAAAAGGAGATGTGCTGGAGATTTCGCCGGTAACCATCGCGCATAGCGCCGGGGAGTTGGCGGATGTTTTTGAGGAGGCAATTGCCGCCGGACGTGAAGGCATTGTCGCTAAACGCCTGGATAGTCCGTATCAGGCCGGCGGCAGGAATTTTAATTGGATCAAATTAAAACGCTCGTATTCCGGTACGCTAAATGATACTATTGATTGTGTTATCGTGGGCTATTTTTTCGGTAAAGGATTGCGGTCTTCATTCGGTATCGGTTCGCTTTTGGCTTGTGTTTATGACCAAAACGAACAGCGTTATAAAACAATCGCTAAGATTGGTTCGGGATTGAGCGAGGAAGATTTGAAGCAGTTTAAAAAAAAGCTGGACGAGATGAAAATAAAGTCACAGCCAAAGGAAGTAGATTCGCTGATTCAGCCGGATGTATGGCTTACGCCAAAATTTGTAGTTGAAGTACAAGCGGATGAAATTACGAGAAGCCCTGTTCATACCTGCGGAAAGAAAGCAGAAGGAGAACCGGGGTTTGCACTGCGATTTCCTCGAACCGTGAGCGGTATTCGCATTGATAAGAATTCGGAGGATGCGACAACGGTTGACGAAATTTCGAAAATATTTTCAATGCAGGGAAGGAGAACATAGTATGTTAAAAGAGGCATTGTTATGGGAAAGATATATGGGCACAACGGTGTCGTGTCTGCTGTGTATGAGAAAATGCATTATTGACGATGGCCATGCCGGTTGGTGCCAGACGAGATTGAATCAGAACGGCGTCCTCTACGCGCTTACCTATGGGAGAGTTGCGGCAATGAGTGTTTCTGCGATAGAGAAAAAACCGCTTTATCATTTTTTTCCCGGCTCGCTCTGGCTTTCCCTTGGCAGTATCGGCTGTAATTTTCGCTGCCGCGGCTGCCAATCATGGGATTTATCGCATTGTGATGTCAAGAAATCTTTGGGGAAAACCAATTACTTGAGTCCGGAAATGGTGGTTAAAAAGGCTAAGCAGAACGGCTGTAAGGGGATTGCGTTTACTTATAACGAACCGACGATGTGGTTTGAATATACGCTTGATGTATTTAAACTTGCAAAAGAAGCGGGCATGTCTACCTGTTATGTTACCAACGGATTTATGTCTCCGGCTGCTTTAGAGATGATTTCCCCTTATCTGGACGGATTTTGCCTTGACGTAAAAGGCGCGTTTATGGAAAGCTGTACACGGCTGGCCGATATTTCGGATATTAATATAATTTTCAGTAACGGAAGTGATGCGAAGCGCCGGCATGCTATGCATGTAGAGGTGGTTACAAATATAGTTCCCGGGTATAACTCTAATGAAAAGGAGGCAAAAGAAATCGCCGTTTGGATTTTTGCTGAATTGGGCAAAGATACACCGTGGCACCTGACCCGTTTTTTCCCTTACGGAGAGTTAAAAGAAGTGCCTCCAACATCAATAGGGTTATTGGAGAATTTGCGTAAAATGGGGATGAAAGAAGGCCTGTACTATGTATATATCGGAAATGTTCCCGGGCATCTGGCTGCTTATACATATTGTCAGGGGTGCAAGAAGGCGATTGTTAAGCGTAAAGAATACGATGAAATAGACGATCGTTTGGTTGAGGGGCATTGTCCGTATTGTAATGCCTTGATTTTCGGCCGATTTTCATTTTGATATGTTTTACCCTTCCTGCCTTTCTCCGAATCGATGGCTGTCATTTTATCCCGGATATTTTAATAATGATGCTGGCGCCTCTGCCCTCAGCAATGCTTTGACGTTAAAAAGGATTTTATCGGAGTGCGGGAGTGCGGCCGGCGCTAAGAGGTAAGCTTATGCGCGAGAATATATTTTATGAGATATATCATGCGTTATACGGCTTTTACGGCCCCCAGTTTTGGTGGCCGGCAGAAACGCAATTAGAGGTTATCGTCGGAGCGATCCTGACTCAAAACACGGCATGGAAGAATGTGGAAAAAGCGATCTCGAATTTAAAACGGCATTCCGTGCTTTCGGTTGAAACGCTGTCCGAAATCGATGAAGGAGAACTTGCGGCAATGATCCGGCCTTCCGGCTATTATAATCTAAAGGCAGGAAGGCTGAAAAATTTCATCGTTTTTTTAGCCGACAACTATGCATTATCCCTGCCGGATATGCTTAAGCAGAATGCGGCACGTTTACGCGAGCAGCTGCTTGGCGTAAAAGGTTTGGGAGAGGAGACGGTTGATAGCATCTTGTTATATGCCGCGGGGAAACCTGTTTTTGTTGTCGACACGTATACGCGCAGGATTTTTTCGCGCCATGGGCTGGTCGAGCCGGGTGATTCTTACCGTAATATTCAATCGAAATTCATGAAAAATCTAAAAAGCGAGATTAAATTATATAACGAATATCACGCGCTGATAGTTAGTCACGCTAAAACTATGTGCACCAAACAGCCTCGATGTAAAGAATGCCCGCTTCGCAGCTTATTTAAAATAAAAAAAGGAGAGTAAAAATGTCCCGCTATATATGCGCCGGGATATCAAGAAAGAAATGGATGAGCTTTGCCGCCGGGCGCAAGAGATGGATGCTAAAAAGCTTGAAGAGGACGTCTATATTTGTTATGATTTAAGCTTATGTAAGCGCTGCCGCGACGTGTTTTCGCAGCGGATAAAATGTAAGGAGTTTATTTAATATGCATATTTTGCTGACCAATGATGACGGGATCAATGCCGAGGGGCTTTACGAATTATACCGGCGACTTCATAAAAAATTCAAAGTCACGGTTTGTGCTCCGGAGGCGGAACAAAGCGCGATCGGCCACGCGATTACTTTGAATAAACCGCTGCGCGTAAAAGAAATATACAAAAGCAAGAAGTTTTACGGTTATGCCGTAGACGGGACCCCGGCTGACTGCGTAAAGATTGCCATACGCTGTATTTTAAAAGAAAAACCGCAAATGGTCATTTCCGGTATCAATCACGGCCCTAATTTAGGTTCGGATGTGATGTATTCCGGCACGGTATCGGCAGCTACGGAGGGCACGATTCTGGGGATTCCTTCGCTTGCTTTTTCCCTGGCTACGTATGAAAATCACGATTTCCGTTTTGCCGCGGAATTTGCCTGTTTGCTTGCCGCTAAGATTGAAAAAACCGGACTGCCGGACGGAGTGCTTTTGAATGTAAATGTTCCCAGCGTGGCCGCGGATAGGGTGCGCGGCGTTATGATTACCAAGCAAGGACGGTCTTTTTATAAGGAAAGCTTCGTTAAGCGTGTGGATCCCCGCGGCAGGAAATATTATTGGTTGACGGGAAAGGTAAAATGGCTTAGGAAACCTAAAGATTCCGATATAAAGGCAGTGGAAGAGCATTATATTTCCGTGACTCCGCTGCAGTTTGATTTGACCGATTATAGATATGTCGATATCTTGAAAAATATGAAAATAGGTTTGCGATGAAATCTCAAGAAGAGCTGATTAATGTACTAAATAAGATTTGTCAAAAAGACCCGCGTTATAAGATAGACGCATACACCTTTGTTCTTGCCGCGTTAAGCTACACCATGGAAAAGCTGAAGCGGCAAGGGCATGTTACGGGACAGGAACTTACGCAGGGAATCAGGGAGTTTGCTTTGGACCAATACGGACGCATGGCACGTACGGTACTTGAGCACTGGGGTCTATCTAAAACCGAGGACTTCGGGCATATTGTATTTAATATGGTCGCAGAAGGGGTGCTGGGCAAGACAGACAGCGACAGAATAGAAGATTTTAAAGACGGTTTTGATTTTAAGCAGGCCTTTGAGGATGAGTATAATTATTAACGAAATATTATATTAATAAATATTATTAAAAAATATGCTTTAAAAGTATTGAAAAAGTTACAGTTTTATGATATACTAATATTAAAGTCGATAAAGGCAAACTCTCCCGATTAGCAATTCTCGGTGAGAAAGGCGTCGGGATCGCGCAGTGGGCGTGAAATAATGTCCGTTGCGGGAGCTGAAAAGCGAGGACGGCACATGTTGTCATCTGATGTGACACGGTGCCCCCGAAAAGGGTTGCGTAAGCGCGCTTATTCGGGGCAATGCCACAGACCTAAGGTGTTTATAAGCGCTGCGGCCTTAAAATGCCAGTCTCCAGTTACCCAACTGGGGTACAAGTAAGATTGAAAAGCTGTAGCGGGGTGTTAAGCACGATGGTGGCTGGGTTGCCGGAAGGGGATATACCTTTATCGGCTTTCTTTTTTTGTAAAAATTGTGTTCCTGCCTATATAATCGTATCCAATTTCTTTTCTTTAAAATTCACTTTTTTTGCAGACTATTTCAAGGTGTGGTATACTGAGTATTGAAAATTGGGTATTGAGGTTTGAGTATTATGTTAGGGAAAAGATTTTTTACGACAATCGAGCTTATTGTTGTTATGAGCATTATAATTGTTATGCTCGGCACGACAACCTTTTATTATTTTAATTTCCGGGCGGCGATGGGACTGCAGGTTTGCGCGCAGGAGATTGTTGCCGTGCTTAATCAGGCAAGAAGTTTGGCAATTACTAAGGGGGAAAATTACAAGGTGTTTTTTGATGTTGCCAATAATTCATATCTGGTTAAGCGGGGCAATACCGCCGTCGATGCGCATGCGCTTAAAGAAGGAGTAATCATTGACCGCACGACATTTAAGGATAACGAGGCCGTATTTAATTCAACCGGCGGCTTGAGTGACAGCGGCAGTGTTTATATCAAAAACAAGCAAGATAAGTTTACCACCATTGTTATCGAAAATACTACCGGCCGCATAAAGGTTCTAAATTACGAAGCGTGACAAAGAAAATTCTTCTCGTTAATCCCTGGATATGCGATTTTGCCGCATATGACCTTTGGATGTTTCCTCTCGGTCTTTTGCATATAGCCGCCGTGCTCAAAACAGCGGAAGTATCGTTAGGTTATGTCGATTTTCTCGGCCGGCAGGAAAGTAGTTCCCTCGTAAAACAAAAAGACCGCACCAGAACAACAGTTTTTGGAACAGGCCATTTCTATAAACAGCCGATCCCTAAGCCGGCTGTGCTTTCGCGAATTCCGCGCGGTTTTTTCCGTTATGGCCTGGCGGAAGAGGCTATCGAAAAAAAATTGCCGTGTCTTAATCCGGATGTGATTCTTGTGACCTCGGGCATGACGTATTGGCATGTCGGGGTGCAGCAGACGATTGCTGTTTTGCGGAAACATTTTAAGCGTGCTCCGATTGTGCTGGGAGGCGTATATGCGACGCTTTGTCCCGGCCATGCGAAAAAACATTCCGGAGCGGATATTGTTTTTGGCGGCGGTGATTTCGCGCAGATATTGCGCTTGTTAAGTTCTTTACTGGAGATACCGCTGGAGACTTCTTTAAGGCAAATGCCGCTTCCTGATTTCAGCTTGCTTAAGCGGCAAGACGCATTACCTATTCTCGGAAGTTGGGGGTGTCCTTTTCGCTGCACGTATTGCGCTTCGCGGGTGTTATATCCGAATTTTAAACAGAGAACTCCGGATGAAATAATCAGTATGATTTTGTACTGCATTAAACAATATGGAACGAAGGATTTTATATTTTATGACGATGCATTGCTAGTTAATTCCGAAGAGTTTATTAAGCCTGTTTTAAAAGCGGTTATTGCGTGGGGGCTTGATGTGCGTTTTCATACGCCGAATGGGTTACATGCCCGGTTTATAGATGAAGAGTTGTCCGGACTTTTATTCCGCGCCGGCTTTAAGACAATACGCCTTTCCCTGGAGTCTTCGTCTCTGGATGAGCTGAAAAAAAACAGCGATAACAAAGTAAGTAATGAGCATATTGTAAGGGCAATACGATTGCTTAAAAGCGGCGGTTTTAAAAAAGAGGAGATCGGAGTGTACACCTTAATCGGTTTTCCGGGGCAAAGGGAGGAAAACATAGTCGCGGATATGGATTTTGTGCATTCTTTGGGGGCGCAGATAGATCTGTCCAGCTATTCTCTCGTGCCGCAGTCTGCGCAATGGAATGATTTTATCCGCAAAGGCATTATCGCGGAAAATACGGACCCTTTGCTATTAAGTCATACGGTTTTTCCCTTGCTTTTCGGCGGCTTTGACACTGTGCTAATGAAAAAATTAAGAAATTATGCCGGAATACTTAATCGAAAATAAATAAAAAAAATAAATGTTCAGGCCTTGAAAATTAAAAAAATAAATGGTATACTTTTACAGCTTTATAAAAATTTTTAAAAACAATATGTTTTCTATTTATCAGTGCTAAGCGTTAAATTACAGCCATGTGAAAGAAGGGAAGAAATTATGAGGCCTGAAAAAAAACTGAAATCAATAAGGCAATTGTTATTATTATCTTTATTATTTTTTCTTTTTTTCGCTGCGGGAATTATAATTTGTGCAGTTCCCTTGATGGCGGATGAACCGCTTTTTGAGTTATCTGATCCGGGCACGCAATTTCCGGTTAATTATAGTGAATTTGGAACCTTCTCTAATATCGGTACCTCAAATTATGAGTATTCAAATACAGATATAGCCGGACTTTCCGCGGCAGTGGGTGAAGGAATTTTTCCGAACACAACAAGCATCCTGGCTGATCCGGAATATCAGCGTTATGTCAATGAAGGAAGGCTGGACGGCAGTCATTGGGATTTTATTAATACCGAGGATCCTCGGGCGGATTTCTACAAGTGGGCGACGGCCCCGGAAGAAGAAGGAACGAGGCTGTTTTTTATGGCGCAGGCGTTGGTAAACGCGGGATTGATTGAGCACGCGATTAAGGCATATTACGCGCTCGCAGTGCATTTTCCCCGGACCCCCGTATATAATCCGAATGAAAATATTTACTGGTATGCGGGGCCGGCCGCGCTGGACATGATTGCGACATTGACCCGGGATTATCCGGAAGTAGCCGTGCGCTTAACCAATGCCAGAATTATCGTGGAAAAAGGGAATGATTTAGACGTCTATAATGATATCGTAACCGTTAGCCCGGGTAATTTTAGTTCTTACACCATTCAGGACAGGATAGATGAAGTTACTGCTCTGCGTAATTCCTCAATCGTTCAGGCCAGAGGAACCGGCAGGGTCCAGGTGGTACAATATGCTACCGGTAACTGGCAGCTGTTAGTGGACGGAAAGCCGTTTACGGTCAAGGGGGTCAGTTATTCTCCGACAAAGGTGGGCATGGATGCCGATAGTCAATTTGCCTGGCAATGGCTGGATGAGAACGGGAATGGGATGATTGACGCGCCGTTTGAATCCTGGGTGGATGTGAATCGCAACAATATTCGGGATGTTGATGAAATAACGGTTGGGGATTTTCAATTAATGAAGGAGATGGGATGTAATTGTATCCGCTTGTTTCATACCGCCGGCGCCGATAACCGCACGTATGTTCCGCAGGATTATAATAAAGAATTACTGCGAACACTGTATAATCGTTACGGCATCAGGGTGATTATGGGAGATTTTTTAGGAGCATATACTGTTGGTTCCGGCGCGTCATGGGATTTGGGCACGGATTATACTAATCTCGCACAGCGGGAGTATATGAAGAACGTTGTGCGCGGTGCTTGATCATAAAGACGAACCGTATGTGTTGATTTGGCTTTTGGGTAACGAAAATAATCTAGGCTCAGCATATAGCGGCATTAACGCGACACGCACAAACGCTGCGGATGTCCCCCAGGCATATGCGGAATTCCTTAACGAAGTAGCGCAGATGATTCATACCCTGGACCCAGACCATCCGGTGGCTGTAGGCAATCTTGGTTTAGGGCTGGTGGAATATTATGAACAATACGCGCCGGAGTTGGATATTATCGGAACAAACTGGTATACCGGAAGATACGGCCTGGGCAGTTCATATCTAATGGAGGCAAAAGAAAAAATAAACCGTCCTTTGATTATTACGGAATATGGCGCGGATGCCTATCACTATCAGGTGGGAGTAAATGAGAGCGAGCAGGCGCAGTATCATGAAGGTAATTGGAAGAGTATTACATTTAACACCGCGTTAGTTCCCGGATATGGCAATTTGCTTGGGGGGATAGTGTTTGAGTGGCTGGATGAATGGTGGAAAGCCAACTCAGCGGCGGATTCTCCTGATCAGCACCAGACGGAGCCTCAATTTTACTGGGGAATAGCTCCTGACCAATGGTCGCATGAAGAGTGGTATGGCATCTGCGGACAGGGAGACGGCGGTAACAGTCCGTTTTTGCGTGAACTGCGGCAGGCATATTATCTCTATAAGCAGATGTGGAGCGCTCCGATAACCCGTGCTGCCGCGAGCGGCAATATGCAAATCAGCTGGGAAAGTTATCCGGGGATTTCCTACGATGTTTTTTATAGTGATAACGGTGCAAGCTGGAGTTCCGCGCTGCAGAATATACCTGCATCGGATGTCGGACGTACGGCGTGGGTTGATGACGGATCGCTTACCGCTACGCATCCGGACCAGATACCGATCCGTTATTATCGGGTAAATATCCATGGCGCGTCTCCGGCGGTGAGCGTGTTAGAAACGAATTCCGGAGGAAAGGTTTCCGGAAAAGTGAGGCTGCAGGCACGCAATGACCATTCGGAAACAGTAACTTTTGAATTGCATTATCTGGGACAAACAACGGCAATAAAAACATTTCAGGCACAGGCTTCGCTGGACGGCAGCTATATTCTCGAGGGAGTTCCGTCCGGCACATATGACCTGACGGCGAAAACCTCCAACTGTTTAAGGGCAAGAATCTCTAATCTTTCTATCGCGCACAGCGGGCTTACCGCAGATGTGGGGTTTTCTTTGCTCGGCGGAGACGCCAACAATGATAACTATGTAGCCTGGCAGGATTATGGAATCTTGCGTAATAGCTATGGAACTAAAAAAGGCGACGCCAGATGGGACAGCCGGGCTGATTTTAATGCAGATGGATTTGTCGCCTGGCAGGATTATGGGATATTACGTGCCAATTACGGAAAAGCAGGAGCAATTTAATTAAATTGTATAGGAATTTCCTTTTTGGACGCAGATGAGCGCAGATTATCAAGATTTTAAGAATAAAGAGCTAACTGAGAAAATCATCAAAATTTTCTATATAGTTTATAACAAACTTGGATATGGTTTTTTGGAGAGGGTTTATGAGAATGCAATGATGATAGAATTTTTTAATCCTGATTTATCTGCGAAAATCTGCGTCCTATTAACTTGTGCTAAAGGGGTGTTAAAAATAAAAAGAGTAGTGAATTGACCTTTTCCATATTTCCGTGCTTCTGTGGTTAAGTTTTGACAATACCATATTTACGAGAGGGAGGATAATTATGAAGAACGTGGGTATTATCTTAATAGTAATGGCAGTATGTCTCATCGGTTTTTCGCGGGATAGTAATGCCGCGCCTGATTTACGGCTTGTTCCGTCGAAACAAAATGTGGATGTGGGAGAGCAGTTTACGGTTGATGTGGTCCTGGAAAATCCGCAGGAGGAGGGGTTCACAAATCTTTTAAACTGGATCAAGTTCATTCCGTCGTATTTAAAGGTGATAGACCCGGGCGAGGACGGAAGCGGAATCACCGGTCCGGATACGAATATTTCGGATGCCGCGTATCATTCCAACTTTTCTTTTGGAGAATATTTTGAGAATGCTGTTGATAACACCCTGGGAGAAATCAATTATCAGGCGGCCGTCGGTTTACTTGATCCGCCCCTGAACAGCAGCGGGACATTTGCGACGATTACGTTTGAGGCCTTAAATACAACAACCGGTACCTTGATCTGGTTTGATACCGAAGGTACGCCGATAAAAGATACGACGCTTGTCGGAGCGGATAATTTCACGGAAATATTGGGAGATACGTTCGGCACGACTATTGCCGTTATCCCTGAGCCTTCAAGCCTGCTGTTGTGGGGCATGGGACTTTTGGCCGGATGCGTGATGAAAAAAACAAAGGTTAACCGATGAAGACGCGTAATCAGCTTTGCCTATTTCGTGATAAATGGATACACTTTCGCTGTACCCACGAAATGCTGACTACGGCGTAAGCTTTTTAAGATTACAGTCTTTCTGATGCTTTAATATAATCTATGTTTTAGAAAAATTAAGTTGAACGCATAACCTATTCAGGTTAAACAGATTGTTGCCGGGATAAAATTGTTTTATACTAAAGAAGAGCTTATTAATAAACAGGTTGTGATTATCAACAATCTTGAACCGGCGGTGCTGCGCGGAGTGGAGAGCCAGGGGATGCTTTTGGCGGCTTCCGATGTTGATAAAATTGTGATAATTTCACCGGATAAGGATGTTGCTGTGGGAAGTGTTGTTAAGTAATAAGGAAAACAATTAACAATTATTGCTAAAATTTTTTACAGCGGAAATAGCTCGGGAATAAAAAGATTGACTTATGATAAATTTTTTGTATAATAAAATCCGTAGCATTATTTTAACCCAAGGAGAGGGATGTTGAAAGTGAAAAAGGGATTTTGTGCCGTTTTACTATCGGTTTTTTTCCTCTATGCGTACTCTTTCACAAATGTATTCTCCGCGGAAAAGCTTATCTCCATCGAGGCGGAACACGCGGATATTGTTTCTGTCTTAAAATCAATTGCCGAACAAACCAATATCAACCTTGTGGTCAGTGACGGAATCTCCGGAACCGTAAGCCTGGTATTGAGGGACGTTTCCCTGGATGCGGCACTTAAAGCTGTGCTAAAGGCCAATAATTATTTTTACGAGCGTTCCGGGGATATTATTAATGTGTATTCCTATGAAAATATTCAGCAGGAAGAACGTTTTGCAAAAACGACAACCAGGGTTTACAGTCTAAAGCATGCGAGTGTGTCCGACTTGCGCCGGGCTTTATTGTCGATTAAGTCGCCCCGCGGCAGGGTGGAAATAAACGAGAAGGCCAACCAGATAATCGTAACCGATACCCTGGAAAAAATTTCCGAGATTGAGGTTGCCGTGCAGTGTCTTGATCTGGAGGTGATTCTTAAAAAATACCGCTTAATCTTTGCCCAGGCCGCGGATATAAAAACTAAACTCCAACAGGTTATTCCTGCGGAAAAGGGAGAGATATTTACGGATGAACGCACGAATAGCGTGGTTATAAGGGCAACGCCGATTATTCTGGAGAATGTCGATGAGCTTATCCGCGGCTGGGACGTCCAGAGTAAACAGGTTCTTATCGAAGCAAAGATACTGCAGGTCACTTTGGATAAGAATATAAAAAGAGGCATAGACTGGGAGTACTTAAAAGGCAAGTATGACCTGAAAGGGAGTTTTGCGCAGGATTTGACCACAGGCGGAATTTTTCAGGTGGGCATGCTTTCCCGCCGGAATTATCAATCCGTGCTGGAAATGCTGGAGTCCTCCTCTGATACCGATGTGCTTTCCGCGCCGCGGATCGTGGTTATGGACGGAAAAGAAGCGAGTATCCTTGTCGGCAGCAGTGAACCGTATCCCGTACAGCAAAAGGACGTTGATACCGGATTGATTACAACGGAAACAAAGTTTTTGGATGTGGGTATTAAACTGATAGTTACGCCGACAATTACCGAAAGCGGCTTTGTGATTATGAAGATTCATCCGGAGGTCAGCTCAGCTCGCCGTGTCCCTGAGGTAGATAATGCCTTGGCCGTGGATACGACCCAGGCGGACACGACTTTGATGGTGAAAGACTCCGATACGGTTATATTGGGCGGCTTGATAAAAGATTCAAATAAGACAACGGTTAACAAGGTGCCGCTGCTCGGCGATATTCCGCTTCTCGGGCTGTTCTTCCGTAATGACGTTAAAGAAAAAGTCAAACAGGAACTGGTTGTATTTATTACGCCGCATATTATCGAAATCGATAAAGAGAGTGCTGTGATCAAAGCGGAAGCAAAGCGAATCGAAGAATTAACCAAAAGAAGCCTAATACTGCGGCAAAAAATTAATGTTGCTATCGAACAGGAGTAAAAAGATTATCAGTGAAGGAATCTACCTCCCAATCACAGGTTTCCATAAGAGATTATTTATTTATTCTCTTTCATCGTAAAAAGTATTTTCTCATTCCCTTCCTTATTGTCTTTTTTACCGCCTCAATCGGCAGTTTTCTGATGCCGAAATATTATTCCTCATCTGTTCTGATACTGTTACAGGAGGAAAAGGCTATTAATCCATTGTCAATGAAACCCACCTATATCGCTATGGCCTCGGATAACCTCGTAGAGCAATTGAAAACTCTTACGCAAAAGATCCTTAATTATCCGCAGCTGGTTATGGTGCTGGAAGCGGTTGGGTTGGGCAAAAAGGCGGCAAATCCCTTGGAATTGGATAAGCTGGTAAGAAGGATTATCAAACATACGGACGTGCGTTTGCGGTCGGCTGAGGTATTTGAGGTGATATACGAAGACAAAGACCCGAGGATGGCCCAGCGTTTAGTGAATACCCTGGTAAAAAGCTTTATAAGCTACAATATCCAAAAAAAAGAAGAACTGGCGCTGACCGGGGTTAAATTCGCGGAAACCCAGGCGGAGATTTATCAGAAAAAGCTGGAAGAAACAGAGAACGCGCTATATGAATATAGAAAAAAAAATCCTTTTCAGATGCCGGGTAAGGAGTTGGATATCAATGTGTCTTTGCTGATTAATTATCAGACGTCATTGACGGGCACAGAGCTGGAGCTGCAAAGGAATGAGGAAGAGCTGAAAAAGACAGAAGACCAGCTGAAGGGAAGGGATCCGGTGATTCTCAATAATGATGAGCTGCTGCGGGCAAACCCGATTATTGATTCTTTGAACAATGACTTGAGGGGGACTCAATTGCAGGTTTACAGCCTGCTTCAGAGTGACCCGGGCTCGACCAAAATACCTGATCTGGAATTAAGGATTGATGAAACCCGGCGCAGGATAATAGAGGAGTCGGAAAAGGTTATCGGCAGTCAGACGCTCCAGACCGACCCGCTTTTTTTTCGTAGTATTGAACAGAAATATAAAGATATTAAGAATAAAAACGAGGCGCTCAAAAAACAGCGCATACAGCTTAAAAAACTTGTTGATGATTATGAATCGCGGATTGAACGCCTGCCGGAACAGGACCGCGACTACGCGCGATTAAGCCGTGACAGCAAGGTAACGAGCAATATCTATGAAATGCTGCGGCTTAAGGTGGAAGAAAACCGGTTGGATGCGGTAGAGGTGCAGCAAAAGGGAATGCGTTATGAAATAATCGAAGAAGGCAGGCTGCCTTTAAAGCCTTCCAAGCCGCAAAAACTTATTATTGCCCTGGTTTCCTTGATTCTGGGGATATTGTCCGGATTGGGATGTGTCTTTTTAGTGGAATTCAGTGACCATTCGTTTAGAAATATTGAAGACGCGCATAGGTTTCTCGATGTTCCGGTTATCGGTTCTACCGTAAAAATGATTACGCGTGAAGAGGCGGTGTCGCTAAGGCGAAAACAGCGCCGGGCGATGATTTTGGCCACGCTTGTTTTACTGGTATTTATTATAATAGCGGCGATAAGTTCTTATCTGCAGGATAAAAAATTAACGGAAAGAATAATCCGGGAACAATTGGAAGGCCAGATATAAAATTATGTTTAATGTCTTTGTTACAAATTCCAAAAATGAAACAGGGATTGACCCGCGGGTCGTTGCCTATTATAATCCGGGCTCAACGATTTTCGAACAATACCGCAATATCCGTACATATTTGAACTCAATAAACGGAGGAGAAACCTTCCGTTCGATGATAATTGCCAGCGCGAATCGGCAGGAAGGCAAGTCGATCACGGCGGTGAACCTGGCGCTGGCCATGGCAGAAGAGAAAGAAAAGAAGATAGTTCTGGTTAACGCGGATTTTCGTTTCCCGGTTATCGAAAAATTGCTGAATACTCCGGCGGGCCTCGGCTTGAGCGAATTTCTTAAGGGACAGGCTCAACTGGATAATATCCTGACAAAAACATATTTTAATAATTTAACCCTCGTGCCGGCAGGTGAGATTCCGGCTCATCCGGCGGAACTGCTTGCTTCGCAGAAAATGAAAGATTTAATAGCAGAGCTTGAAAAAGAATTCGATTATGTGCTATTCGATACTCCGGCGCTCATACCTTTTGCGGACGCGCGTATTCTGGCGCCCTGTGTAGACGGGGTTTTATTGACGGTTCAGGCCGGAAAGACGCGGCGTGAGGTCCTATGGAGAACGCAGGAGCAAATCAAAAATCTCCACACTAAATTACTCGGGGTTATTTTGACGCAGGTGGAATATTATATACCGGAATATATCCATCGGCATTTGTAATCTTGCGTGGTGAATCTTGATATGATTACCACGGTCAGGAAGAGTATTATTAGTGAAAGGATATGCGCGCTTCGGGCCGAGAAAATGGAGGCAATTAATAAAGCGATAAAATTCGCATTAGGATTGGAGTAGTTTATTTTTGATTTCCAAACCACTTGAAATTAAATCTTTCATAATTGTTATGGATTTGCGTTGTTATTTTTCTGTCCTTTTTGCTTGAATGGTGGTTTTAAGGTATTGAACGGATGGGATTTGTTAGAGTTGCTAAAGTATTAGAATAAAAAACGACGTTGTCCCCATTTACACCCTGTTGATATTATGAAATTAGCTATATTATTCTGGTTCTATAAAAAGCCTCTTATTTGCAAAAATCGTCTTAAGATTTTACGAAAGCACAATCCCAAAATACATATTTATGGTCTTTATGGAGGAAATCCAGCTCAAAAGGATATATTTATATCTCAATTAACTGATTACCTTGATGATTGTTATACTTTTGAGTATAATGCCGCCTCATATTGGAAATGGTGTAATGGTGATTTATTAATCACGGAGTGGTATCGTCAGTGCGGTCAATACTTACCTTGGGACTCCATTGTTATAGTGCAGTGGGATATGTTAATTCTCGCCCCGATAGAGAAGCTTTTTTCTAATCTGCCGCATGGACAAATTCTTCTATCAGGCGTTCGATCAATTGAGAAGGAAGCCCAAGGGTGGGAATGGGTAACAGCTCCAGAAAAAAGAGATAAATACCTACAGTTTTTAAGTTACATAAAGAAACATTATAATTATAGTCATGATCCTGTATTCTGCATATTTATAGTGGTTGTTCTTTCTCGTATTTTTTTAGAAAAATACTCTAAAATTACGAACCCAGAACTTGGATTTCTTGAATATAGATTGCCCATATACGCTCAAATATTTGGTATTGAAATTGTCACTAATCATCCCTTCAGAACTTACCTTCCTGGCGACAAAATTTCTGATACTGTTATAAGCGTAGGCCGTCAAATTTCCCTTAAAAACATTGTTAAGAACTTATTAATTCCTTCTGGGGCAAGATTTTTTCACCCGTACTGCAATTATTTTCCAGTTAATATCGAACGGTTACCGAATATTTTGAGAAATATGCTTGTGTGGGCAGACCTGCTCAGCACCGCTATTTTACAGTTTATTAAGAGGGTTAATCAAATAAAAAAATGCTGCAAGGCGTTAATATGTAATATGTTAAGCAAGTACAAAATTAATATGGAAACTTTTTTTAAAAAAAAATAAAATTTACGATAGTGGAGATGTAATTTTTATTAGCAAAAAGTGGCTGTTCTAATTTTTGATACAAAAATAATAAAACAATTACGATTCTGAATAAAACGCAATCGTTTTAATGGAGACTATTTTTTTGACAACGGCAAAAAGAATTTTAAGAAATTTTTTATCCCTGTCGGTTACAGAAATAATAAGCAAAATAATTACTTTTTTGGCGACTATTTATTTAGCGAGAATATTAGAGGTGGAAAATTTTGGTAGAATTAATTTTGCCTCTGCAATTTTTGCTTATTTCTTGCTCATTTCCAATTCAGGACTTATGACTTTAGGAACCCGCGAAGTAGCAAGAAATAGAGGTGTTTTGCGAATATATGTTGGGGATATTATTCCCCTGAGGCTTTTTTTGGCAGCAATATCTTTTTTATTACTAGTTTTAGTGGTATTTTTGATTCCCAAACCACTTGATGTTAAATTTTTGATAATTTTTTACGGGTTTTCTTTATTTCCTTTAGCATTGTCACTTGAATGGTGTTTCCAAGGTATTGAACGGATGGAATTTGTTGGATTCGCGAGAGTATTAGGATGCTTGGTGTATTTTTTATTGGTAATCGGCGTAATGAAAAATTCTGCTCAAGTATTGATTCTTCCGTATTTGTTTTTAGCAGGTAATGCGATTGCCAGTATATTTCTTTTTTATGTTTTAATTAAAAAATTTGGGGTAATAAAATATAATTTTAATCCGCAGAATTGGTGGAAATTATTGAAACAGGCATCTCCTATGGGATTTGCTTGGCTAATGATTCAAATATATAATAATTTTGATACGGTTATGTTAAGTTTTATGAAAAGCGATAAAGAGGTCGGATTGTATAATGCAGCATATAAGATAATACTGGGTTTATTTTTTATCGGTGGAATTTATATTATTTCTATTTTTCCAGTTATTTCTAAATATTATAAAGAATCAATGGAAAAGTTAAAAACTTTACTCTCTTACTCTGCTAAGTTGATGATTATATTAGGGTTGCCTCTGGGAGTAGGAGGAATGGTTTTAGCGAAACCAATCATGGATTTTTTTTATGGCCCGCAATATGATGGAGGAATTATTGCCTTCCGGATTTTAATTTGGTATGTTGTCGTCAGTTTCATTTGTATGATTTATGCCAATTCATTATTAGCTTGTAATAGAGAAAAAAAATATGCTATGGGTGTAGCCTTTTCAGCTATAATCAATATTGGTTTAAACGCACTGTTGATACCGCGTTTCAGTCTGAAAGGTGCGGCATTTGCCACTGTTGTAAGTGAGGTTGTGCTACTCATTTATTCTTACATAGAATTTAATAAAATAATTAAACTTGAGATTAAAAAGTTTTTTTTGAAACCTTTGTTTAGTGCTGTATTGATGGGAGAGATTTTATATTTAAATATGAATAAAAATTTATTTTTGCTTATTGCGATAGGTATTGGTGTTTATGTAAGTGGGTTATTTTTGACAAAGGGGATTTCTAAAGAAGATATAAAGGTGATTAGGTGTCAATTAATGAATAGTAAAATTGTGTAAACGAAGATTTTAAATCGCGAAAAAAGTGCAAGAAAGTTTTAAAAATAGAAGAGAGGTTAAAAGACAAGAATGAAAATTATTTTTCTTCTCCCATGTTTGGAAATATGCGGGGGTATTAGGGTTGTTTTTGAGTACGCTAACCGTCTTAAAGTAAGGGGGCATAAAGTTCTTATCTTTTATCCGTTATTTCCCTTGAATTTCGGAGAGAAATGGATAAATTTGCGTATGCATATTCATAAAATACGAATTTTTTTTGATAATCTGAGAAAAGGCAATAAGATAGATTGGTTTAATGTTGAGGTTCCGGTTATCGGTATTCCTTCTCTTTCCGAAAGATACATTCCTGATGGGGACGTAGTAATTGCTACTGCCTGGCCGACAGCATATTATGTAAATAGATATCATTTTAAAAAGGGCAGAAAAGTATACTTTATTCAACATTATGAAGTTGTGATGGGTGTGGAAAGCTTAGTAAACGAAACCTATAAATTCAATCTTCATCAACTTGTTATTGCTTCATGGCTTAAAGAGTTAATGATTGAAAAATTTAATAAAAAGGAGCCTTATTTAGTTCCGAATGGAGTCAACTTAGGTCAATTTTATAATGGGAATAAAATTTATAATAAGAATAAAAGAATTCTCATGCTTTATAGTCTCTATGAATGGAAAGGAGCAAAGGATGGTATAAAGGCGTTTGAACTTGCCCGAACGAAACATTCGGGAATAAAGTTAGTTTTATTTGGAACTCATAAAGATAAAGATATCCCTTTATATGCTGAATTTCATTTAGCTCCACAAGGTGAAGATTTAAGAAAATTATATTGTTCCTGTGATATTTTTCTTTTCCCCAGCTGGACAGAAGGATGGGGGCTGCCACCTATGGAAGCAATGGCATGTAAATGCGCGGTTGTTGCGACAAATGTCGGAGGTATCCTTTACTATACCATTCCCGGTAAAACTGCTTTGATTTCCTCGCCGAAAGAACCGGAAGCTTTAGCAAAAAACTTACTATCTTTATTAGATGATGAAGAAAAATTAAAGCGGATTTCTGAAGAAGGGTATAACTATATAAAGCAGTTTACCTGGGAAAAATCTACAGAACAATTTGAGAGAGCCTTAAACGAAATAATCGCAGAAAAATGTTAACCCTTTCTATAATAATAGTTAATTGGAATGTAAAAAATTATTTGGAGAATTGTATCGCTTCTCTTTATAATACGGTGAAAAATATTTCCTTTGAAATTATCGTAGTGGATAATAATTCTATTGATGCTAGCGTGGAAATGATAAAAAACAAATTTTCGCAAGTAATTTTAATTGAAAACAAAGAAAATATTGGTTTTGCCAAAGCAAATAACCAAGCGATAAAGGAGAGTAAAGGAGAATTTATTTTACTATTGAATCCCGATACTATTGTTTTAAAAGATAGTATTCTGAAAATGTATAATTTTCTGAAAGAACACAAAGAGGCAGGTATGGTAGGTCCTAAAATTGTGGACCAGGAAGGGAGAATTCGTTACGAATGTGCCCGGAATTATAATACGCCATTTACCCAGTTTTGTGTTTTAACTTCACTTTATAAAAGATTTCCCCAAAGCAGGATTTTTGGACATTATCTAATGTCATATTGGGATCATAATGATATGAGAGAAGTAAATGCGATTACCGGTGCATGTATGATGATCAGAGCTGGTATCCTGGATGATATTGGATTGTTGTTTGACGAAGCGTTTTTTATGTATGGAGAAGATGTCGATACGTGCTATAGAACAAAGAAGAAGGGCTGGAAGATCTATTTTTTGCCAACGGCACAAATAATTCATTTTTGGAACAAAAGCGCAGAACAAATTCCTTTTAAGACACTGATAGAGATGCATAAGGCAATAGAGATATTTTTTAAAAAGCAGTATGGAATGAAGGCGGTTATCCGGCATCGAATAATGTTGATTTTGGTTAACGTTTGTATCCAGCTTATTGCTCCTTTTGTTTATGTCTTCTGCTCGCGAACAATTAAGAGTAAAGTCAAAAATATATTTATGCGCAGTAATGCTGTACTGCGCTGGGCGCTGAATCTGCCGAAATGAGACAAAAAGATGAAAAAGAATATCCTTGAAGTGGAAGAAAATAATTTTTTAGAAGAAAGTCCGATCATTGAACTTCCCGCATTGGTTATCATCCTTATCAGTTGTATTTCTTTTCTGATTGGACTGAGCATTTTATATTTCCCGTTGTATATTTCAGTTGGTATTTTTTTTGGTATAGCTTTAAGCGTTATTATCTTTTTCAAACTTTACGTAGGACTGTTGGTTTTTTTAATCGGAATATTCTTCCATCCGACATTTTGGTTTCGTGAATTAGCGGTAATAAGTCCGGCAAAGTCTTTAGCATTTTTAGTTTTATTAATTTGGTTATTCCATGCCATAATATACCGCGATTTTAAATTGGTTAAAGCACCACAGAATTTACTGGTATTAAGTTTTTTTTCCATAGCGCTATTGTCCTGCTTTAAATGGCCGGATTTTAGCTTGCCATATTTTTTTGAACTCGCACCCAAAGCGATAATCTTGTATTTTGCTATTGTAAATATAATAAAAACACGCAAAGAGGTTATTTTTTTAACATGGTTTTTATGTTTTATAACCGTAACACTATCACTTATAGGTATTTACCAGTATTTTCATGGTATCGGATATCAACAAGATATGATGCTCAGAATAAAAGGGCTATCTCATGATCCTAATTATTTTGCCTTTGAGTCAATTATCCCCCTGCCGGTAGTAATAAGTTTATTGTTGCACTATCGTAAATTAAATTTAAGAATTTTGTTTTTTATTATGACGTTATTTATCATTACCGGTATTGCTTTAACCTATTCTCGGGGTGGATTTGTGATGTTATTATTTGTCCTCCTTTTTACTGTAGGGGGTAGATTTTGGAAAAAAAGTAACTTTATTGCAAGCATTATTTTTATTGTTTTGCTTCTTATAATAGTTGGACTCATTATCCCCTCAATATATTGGGAAAGAGTCGGTAGTATTTTGAATTTGAGTGATCCGGCTATTAATGAACGCGTAATAGCTGCTAAGGCGGGAATTGAAATGGCTTTGAAAAACCCGTTCCGCGGAGTGGGATGGGGGATATCCCAGTGGGAATTTTTGAAAGAATCTTTTGGAGCGGGTAATCGTCCACATAAATTACTGGATGCGCATAATACATTTATTTTGATTGCCGCCGAAATGGGTATAGGTGGACTGATTTTTATGCTGTTTTTATTTATATGGAGTTTTAAATATTTCAGGCAAGCAAAAAAGAAATTTTTAGAAAAAAAAGATTTTTTGCTTGCTGATATAACTTCTGGATTCCAGGTATCCTTAATTATTTGTTTGGTGGGAGGCATGTTTATAACTTATTTACGAATTCTTCAGTTTTGGGTAATAGTCCCGATGGCTGTTATGCTGAGGCACTTATCCAAGAAGGAGAATAGGTAAACTTATGAGTATCGTTAAAGTTCTTCATTTAATTAGTGATGTAGAACAGAAGAAAGCTGTGGGCGGGGCAGAGATTTTATTGCTGTGCCTATTAAAGAAAATTAATAAATTCCGGTTTGAATTTAAAATAGCTTACCCGCATGACGGAGTATTGAGTGAAGAGTTCCGGAAGAACGGAGCGGAGGTTATTTCTTTTGAAACAAAGAGTAAATTTGATATGGGCGCGATTAATAGGTTGGTCCGAATAATTAAACTTAAAAAAATTTCCATCGTTCATTCCCATCAAACCCGCTTGGACTTTTTTGGCTGTATCGCAGCTAAGTTTGCTGGTATTCCTTTTATTTTTACGCGTCATTTATCGATAAGTGACCTCAGCTCCTCTCATTGGAAGAAACAATCATATATGTATATAGATAGAATAGTTACAGTAAAATATGCGAAAAAGATAGTCGCCGTTTCCAAAGACATAGCAGGCAACCTTATAGCGAAGGAAAATGCGGATTCTTACAAAACTAAAGTTATTTATGCAGGTATAGATCTGGAAAATTATAGAAAAGGGATAAGTATCGGTGAGGTTCGCAAAGAATTTGGATTAGGCTCCGAGATTCCATTGGTTGGCGTAATAGCGAGGTTAAATGAGCAAAAGGCCCACCAATACTTTTTATCTGCGGCTGTGGAAGTGTTAAAAGCTGTTCCCCTGACAAAATTTTTAATTGTCGGTGACGGCCCGTTGAAAGAAAAACACGGGGCATTATGCCGGGAACTCGGGTTAGAGGAACAGGTTATTTTTGCCGGCTATAGAAAAGATACAGCGCGAATACTGGCAGATTTAGATGTTGCCGCTCTTTCCTCGCTTAGTGAAGGAGTACCTGTGACTATTGTCGAAGCAATGGCGATGAGTAAACCCATGGTTTGCTTTAATGTGGGCGGCGTTCCCGAGTTAGTAGTTGACGGGGTAACGGGAATATTAGTTCCTATTAAGGATGTTAAGGCCTTAGCCGATGGCATTGTTAGGTTATTGAAAAACAAGGAAGAAGCAAAACAGATGGGAGAAGCTGGACGGAGGCGCGTAGAAGAATATTTTAATTTAGAGAGAATGGTTAAGGAATATGAAAAAGTTTACAACGAAGTTTAATTATAAATTTCTTTTCATGTTTTGCGTTGCTAATATATTTTTTCTTTTGGCGCTAACCTTACAATCGGGTTTGTCAGAGAAGAATATTTCTATCGTTCCACAGCCTCAACATATGGAATTTAAAAACTTTAAAGTAAAAGTAGATAAAAATTGGGATATATCGGTTAATACATCTAATAAGGAAAATATATTTTCTGCAAAATTACTTAATGAAAAATTAAATAATAAATTAATGATTACAGATATTAATTCGAAGTTTCAAACCCGGCGCATTATACTTGCTATGTCTAAAGATAATTTTAAAGAAAAAAAAGAACTACGCATAACAGATAAGATTGGAAAAGAAGGATATGTTTTAGAAGTTTTTCCTTCATCTATAGTTATAACAGCTCATACTTCCGCAGGAGTATTCTACGGGGTTCAGGCGCTTCTCCAGCTAATGGAAGTAAATGGAAATGTAATCAGCATCCCAGGCGTTAAGATTGTAGATTACCCTGATACGGCTATAAGAGCGGTTCACATGTTAGATTTGCAAGGGAGTTTGAATGAATTAAAAGAAAAGCTGGATTTTATTGCCGGCTTAAGAATTAATACGGTTATTTTCAGTGAGCAGGCATTTTGGAAATTAGAAAAAGACAACTTGCAGCCCGGGCGGGAAAATAGTTCTTTTTTGCAGGAATTATTTGCTTATTGTAGGGAAAGACATATAGAACCGATACCAGAACTACAGAGTTTTGGTGTTGCTTTAACTATCTTACAAAAAGATCCGCATGCCGCAGAAGGTATTTGGGTACAGGATGAGCCGTTTAAATGGATAAATAATATGGCTGTGCCTGTAAAATCCTCCGAAGTCTTCCTGGAAAATTCCGGCTTTGAAATAGGGGGAGTGGCTGGAATACCTGCGGGATGGACTTTTGGTAACGAATATGGAAGAAACGATTGGTGCAGGGATAAAACTTCGGCCTACGAGGGCCGTTGTTCAGTAATGATTAATGTCCCTTCTCCGCTTAATATTTCCAGCAATACTTTGCAGTCAAAATTGATCATGGTTGATCGGGACACGGCCTATACGCTTAGTTTTTACGCAAAGAAAAGAGAGGTAAACACCGCTGTCGATAGAGGTTTTGCGATACGGATTTTCCAATATGATAGGAGTGGTAATTTCCTGGTGGAGAATTATCTGCCGCTTCAATATGCAAACACATCATGGGAAAAACTCGAATTTAATTTTGTAACCCGGCCGGATACTGCTAAAATATACATTGGGGCGTCCATCATTGATGGCTACGGAACAGTCTGGCTTGACGAATTTAAACTGAAGAGAATGAATGGCGAATTGGTGAATGTTATAAGAACGGAGTCTTCAAATATTAGTATCACGGATTCAGCGAAGACTAAAATCTATACAGAAGGCAAAGATTATAGAGTGTTTGATGGAGAAATAAAACATCCTTATTTTGTTAATTATAATAGACCTGCGAGAATAGAAAGATTAGAAACAGGGAAGATTAATGAAAATGAGCCGGTATTGATCAGTTATGATTTTGTTTTAAGATTCCATCCCGCTACCTGGATGACCCCTTACTGTCCTTCTGAGCCGAGAACATATAAAATCTTTTTTAAAACAGTAAATGATATTATTCATCTTTTAAAACCGAATTATATAGCTATAGGACACGATGACATATATGGTATAGGCCGGGATTCAAGATGTAAAAAAAGAAATATGACGCTTGACAAACTACTATCCGAAGACATAAATAAACTAAATGATTATATACACACTATAGATTCAAATGTCAAAATGATGGTATGGGATGATATGTTTAATCCATGGCATACCGGAGGTAAAAATAATTTTCAAATGCATTATGGCGGCTTGCCGGGCAAATCCTGTAACGCTATAAATTTAATCTCAAAAGATATTATTCTTATGACTTGGTGGTTTGATTCAAATGATCACATGAATAAAATGAAAAATACTCCGGATTGTTTTAAATCTAAAGGCTTTAGTTATTTAGTCACTGGATGGAAGGATAAGAAAAACATCAAGAATTGGATAAGGATTGTAAAAGACAACGAGGAATGTAAGGGAATAATTGTAACAACCTGGGATGGATGGGATAATAATATAGAAGGAATTGAATATACAGCTAAGCTGAGTTGGTCCGGGCAGTAAGAGTAATTTAAGAATGTTAAATAAATACGCATAGTTTTATTCTGGATTTTAAGGGGTGATTATTAACAGATGAAAATTTTAATGGTGACTTTTTCTTTTTATCCTGACGGCATAGGAGGTATGCATTCTTATGTTTATAATTTAGGGAAAGAGCTGATAAAAAAAGGGCATGATGTATATGTAATAACGGTAAAAATGAAAAAAGACGCGCCTGATGAAGAAGTTATAGAAGGAATGAAGGTTTATCGATATGATGAGGGTATTTCGGGTAACTTGGTGTATATCAGGCGTTTTATTTTAAGCATAATCAATGGGAGACGGTTATTCTCTAAATTAGTAAAAAAAATCGAATTTGACGTTATTAATTTTCATTCGATATTTCCTGCTTACGGAATAAATCTCTTGTTTAAAATAAAAAATATACCGCGAATTTATACGTTTCATTCGTCGGCATATAAAGATATTTTGATCCAGAGTAAAAAAAAGAGGTATGCCTTCCCATTGTTGAACGAACTGATTTTCTTGCTCGTCAAACATGTTGAATGTATGTCGCTTAAGGCTGCGGATAGGATTATCGTTTTAAGTAATTTTAGCAAAAGATATATTGTGGATACTTATCTTCATAGTTCTGAGAAAATAATATTAATACCCGGCGGGGTGGATTCAAGTAATTTTAGTCCATTGTTGGATAAGACTATTTTGAGAAATAAGCTCAATCTTCCGGATAATAAATTAATATTGTTAACCGCACGAAGACTTGTTGCGCGGATGGGATTGGAAAATCTAATCCTTGCGATGCCTATTATTTCAGAAGAGATTCCGCGCATTTTTCTGTTAATATTGGGGGACGGATTTTTAAAAAAGGAATTAAAGCGTTTAATTAGCAAGGAAGGATTGGAGGAAAAGGTAGAATTATTGGGTTTTGTTGATTTTAAAATGATATCTGATTATTACCAGGCAGCCGATATTTTTATTTTACCTTCAGAGCAGGATGAATGGTTCGGATTGGTTGCTTTGGAAGGATTATCATCAGGGTTGCCGGTATTAAGCACACCCACGGGAGGTTCTTTGGAAATCTTAAGCCGTTTTGATGAGAGTTTAATCTTTGCCGGAACAAGCCCGAGAGATATCGCTCAAGGGATCATTAGTTTTGTAAAACGCACGAATGATTTGGCGGAGTTTGGAAAGAAATGCAGACAATTTATTTTAGAGAATTATTCGTGGGAGAGGGTTGCCGGAGAAATTGAATTACTTTACAATAAGGAAATAAAAAAGATTACCGATAGGAGATTATATGCGTAAGATCAAAATTATAACCGTACTCGGCACGCGTCCTGAGGTTATAAAACTGGCTCCGGTTATAAAGGAACTGGAAAAGCATAACTCAAAAATAATCTCAAAAGTGGTTCTTACCGGCCAGCACCGGGTAATGGTTGATCAGTTTCTGGAGTTCTTTCAGATAAAGCCGGATTATGATTTGGATATTATGCTTAAAAATCAGACTCTTTTTGATGTGTCCAGCCGCTGCATGGAGAGATTAGCAAAGGTTTTGGAAAAAGAAAGACCGGATTTAATGCTTGTGGAAGGAGATACAACGACCGCGTTTATTGCCAGTCTTTGCGCCTTTTATTTAAAAATTTCCGTGGGGCATGTGGAAGCGGGACTGCGTACCCATGATAAATATCGTCCTTTCCCGGAAGAGATTAATCGTTGCCTTATAACTGTGGTTGCTGACTTGCATTTTGCGCCGACAAAACGGGCAAGGGAAAATTTATTAAAAGAAGGGATAGATAAAAAAAAGATTTATTTGACCGGTAATACCGTTATTGACGCCATATATGCGATAGCCGGCAAAGATTATCCAGTTAAAAATAAACAATTGAGAAAAATTGATTTTAAAAATAAAAAGGTTATTTTGGTTACTGCACACAGACGGGAAAGTTTTGGCGGGTCGTTATTGTCGATTTGCCGGGCATTAAAAGAAATTTCCGCTTTTAAGGACGTGGAGATCATTTACCCCGTGCATCTTAATCCGAATGTTCAAAAGCCGGTGCAGAAATTGCTTAATAACAGGCGTAATATTCATCTGTTGAGCCCCTTGGATTACGAATCATTTGTTTACGTTTTGAAAAACTGCTATTTTGCTCTTACGGATTCGGGCGGAGTGCAGGAAGAGGCGCCGGCATTTGGTAAGCCTATTCTGGTAATGCGTGAAGTTACCGAGCGCCCGGAAGGAGTGGATTCTGGGGTAGCGCGCCTGGTAGGAATGAATAGTGAAAGGATAGTCGCGGAAGCAAAAAAACTGCTTTTTTCTAAATCCGCATATGATAAAATGGCTAAGTCCGTAAATCCTTACGGTGACGGCCATGCCGCGGAAAGAATAGTAAAAGCAATAATAAACGGATTTCGATGATTAAATTTTTATTCTGGTTCAGTTTTAATTTGGTGCTTTTTATCTATCTTGGGTATCCGCTGATTTTAACAGTGCTGGGTTTTATTTTTAAAAAGCCGCATAACGTTGATGAAAATTTCATGCCTGAAGTATCTTTATTAATTCCGGCATATAATGAAGAAAAAATTATTAGCGAAAAAATTGAAAATAGTCTTTCGTTAGATTATCCAAAGGATAAATTCGAAATCATAGTAATCCTGGATGGATGCACGGATAGAAGCAGGAATATTGCTGATAGATATGTAAATCAAGGAGTAAAGATAATTGAACAAAAACCCAGGAAAGGCAAAATGATGGCGTTAAATACATCTGTATCTGAGGCCAAAGGGGATATTTTAATCTTTACGGACGCTAATGCAATTTATAAAAAGGATGCTATCAAAAAGTTAATTAGAAACTTTGCTGATGAAAAAATCGGTTGTGTATGTGGAGAATTAAGGTATATAGGTGGTTCTTCCACAAATGAAGGGGAGAGTCTCTATTGGAAATACGAGAGGTTTCTAAAGATAAGCGAGAGTCAATTACAATCTCTGCTGGTAGTTAATGGTCCAATTTATGCAATTAGGAAAAAACTATTCGAGCCCGTCGATGAATCCTTAGCCGATGATTTTGTTATACCGATGAGAATAGCGAAAAAGGGTTATGGTTTGATCTATGAATCTGAAGCAATAGCGGTTGAAAAAATAGCTGAAAGGGCTAAAGAAGAATTTAATCGGAAAGTCCGAATTATTTCCCAGGGGTTTAAAGCAAGTTTTGCAATATGCGGAATAATACTCTCCACCGGACTCTTACGAATATTGCAATTTGCTTTTCACAAATTCATAAGATGGTTGACATTTTTATTTTTGATGAGTATATTTGTTTCTAATTTATTTCTCTTGGATTATTGGTTTTACCGTGTTACGTTTATTGTCCAAGTGTTATTTTATTCAGCGGCGTTAATCGGATATTTTTTAGAAAAAAAGATGATTAAAATAAAAATTTTTGACGTGCCATTCTATTTTTGTATGGTCAATATAGCTTCATTCATTGGTTTATTAAGGTTTTTAACAATTGGCATAAAAGCAACCTGGGAAAAGGCAGAAAGCACAAGATGAAATATTTTTTGCAACAAATCGTGAATTACACGGTTAGGAGATTTTAAAAATGGAGTGTATTTTTTCAGTAGATGTTGAAGAATGGTTTCACATTTTGGACATATCATCTGCTCCCAAAAAATCAGAATGGGATTCCTTGCCTTCTCATATAGAAAATAATTTCAAAAAGCTTCTTGATATATTCAGTGAGAAGAATATCCAGGTTACCTGCTTTTTTCTGGGATGGATTGCGAAAAAGTTTCCCCATCTTGTGAAGGAAGCGCGTAATCGAGGGCACGAAATAGCTTCTCATGGATATTCCCATGAGCTTGTTTATAAGTTGAGAGAAGAGGAATTTTTCCAGGATGCTTTAAAATCTAAAAATATTATTGAAGATATTATAGGAGCGCCGATTTTGGGATATCGTTCTTCAGGCTTTTCGGTTACAAAAGATACCCCGTGGTTTTTTGATAAACTAATTGAGGCAGGATACACCTACGATTCAAGTGTATTTCCTGCTGCAAGGGGACATGGTGGATTAAACACTAAGCAATACTCGCCTTATTTAGCCGGCAATAATTTAAAACGCATTTTAGAATTTCCGATTACGGTTACAAAAGTATTCGGAAAACCAATGTGCTTCTTTGGAGGCGGTTATTTAAGATTTTTCCCATATTTTATTATTAAAAAAATGACTTTAAAAGTATTAAAGGAAGGCAGGCCGGTAATTTTTTATATACATCCCAGAGAGATTGATTTGAATCACCCTCGTTTGCCTATGGGCATCAAAAGGAAATTTAAAACTTATGTTAATTTAAAAACAATGGAAGGGAAAATATTAAAACTACTTGATGAATTTAAAATTACAACTTTTGAAAGATTTATTGCCAACAACATAAAGATAGGAGATGGTTGCTGATGTCAAAAAAAAGCACCGCGGAATTTTTTGATTCTTATGCGCATGGTTTTAATGCAATTTATGGGAATAAAAATACTTTTTTGAATAATCTCATAAACAAATATTTCAGAGAAAGCATGAAACTTAGATATGACAAAACTATCGAGGGCTGTTACCCGATTAAAGGGAAGACAGTTATCGATATAGGTTGTGGACCGGGGCATTACAGTATCACACTGGCAAAGAAAGGAGCTGACTATATATCCGGGATAGATTTTGCAGAGGCAATGATTGACTTAGCGAGACAGAATGCCAAGAATACTGGTGTAGAGAATAAATGCAATTTTATTTTGGGTGATTTTATGAACACTGTTATAAAAGATAAATTTGATTATTCAATTGTTATGGGTTTTATGGATTATATTGAAGAACCATGGAAAGTTATAGAGAAAGTGTTATCCATAACGAAAGCAAAAGCATTTTTTAGTTTTCCTGTAGAGGGAGGGGTTCTTGCCTGGCAGCGAAAGTTACGATATAAAAAGAAATGCAATTTATTTATGTACAACATAGAACAATTACACGAGTTATTTGCAAACTTAAATTATAAAAAACTTGAAGTGGAAAAAATCAGCCGCGATTTGTTTGTTACTGTTTATATGGAGAATGGAAATACGGGGTCGGCTATTTAGGTTTTTGGTAAAGAGAGTACACGATGATTCATTTGAAAACGTATCTCATAATTCTGATTATATCCGCGTTAACTTCGTACATCAGCACTTTTGTTGTACGCAAGATTGCTTTGAAAAAACACTATGTGGATAGCCCTTCAAAGCGCAAAGTGCATGTGCGGCCGGTTCCTACCCTGGGAGGGATTGCCTTGTTTTTGGGGTTTTATCTTGGCATGGCTGCGGCATTTATTTTTGTGCCTGGGCTGCGTTATGATTTTTTTCTGCCATTTTGCGGTTTTAGCCTCGCGGTTCTAATTATTCTCATGACCGGAATCTATGATGACCTGCATGATATGAAGGCGCAGATAAAACTGGTAATACAGCTTCTGGCCGCGATTATCGTGGTTAGTTTCGGCTTTGAAATCAATATCATTACTAAACCGCTGGGAGGCAGCCTGCCTTTAGGGGCTTTGAGCATGGCCATAACCGTGTTATGGATTGTCGGTATGGTTAATGCCATAAATCTATTGGACGGGCTTGACGGTTTGGCCGCGGGGGTCAGCGGCATTGCCGTGTTTTTCCTGTTTATCGCGGCACTGGAAATGAAAATAATTCCGGTAGCCGTATTGTGTCTTTGCCTGATGGGGGCAATCATCGGGTTCTTGCCGCATAATTTTTTCCCGGCAAGGATATTTATGGGCAATACGGGCAGTATGTTTATCGGACTGGTTCTATCCGTGATCGCGCTTGCCGGGTTTCAAAAGCGGACGGCATTGTTCACGTTATTCGTGCCGTTAATGGCCATGGCCGTGCCGATTATGGATACCTGCTTATCGATTATAAGGAGATTTCTGCAAAAAAAGCCTGTATTTACAGCAGATAAAGAACATATTCACCATAGAATCCTGCGTGAAGAAAAAACACAGGTGCGCGTAGTTTTACTGCTATATTTTTTGACATTTTGTTTTGGGCTTATAGCCCTTAGTTTTGCCCGTTTGAACGGAGTTTATGCCGTGCTGGGATTGATACTGGTTATTTTGACTACATTTAAATGGCTGCGGGATTGGGGGTTTTTGGAGTTCAAATAATTATAATTAATCCTGGCAGACTTTGCGTCTTGGCGCGAGAAATAAAAAAACAAATTAATAGAATTTAAAGATATTCTTTGTGAACTTTGCGGCTCTGTGTGAGAATAAAGAATATTTTAGTGTCTTGGTGGCCAAAGAACAAGTGCCCATTAGGGTTGACAATGGCCGGTTGATTAGGTATAGTTAGTTGAGTATGCGGGAGTTTGGGAAACAAGAGAGCAGGGAAAAATGATTGGAAGAGGGCCGAGACTAAAAAGGTTACAGGAAGAACTTACCAGGATTATAAAGAAAATAGATAAAACCGGCGTGCGGAAAATAATACTTTTCGGTTCCTTAGCTACCGGCAGGGTCGGTTTAACCAGTGATATAGATCTAATCATTGTTAAAAATACGAAACAGCGGTTTTTGGATAGGCTGGATAGTGTATATATGGATATCGAGCCGAATGTCGGAGTGGATATATTCGTTTATACGCCGCGAGAGATAAATGATATGAGCCGATGGAACAGTTTTATCAGACGAGCGCTGAGAGATGGGAAAGTATTATATGAGGCCGCTTAATTCCTAAATATCGGAAAGAAGATTCCGTGGAGGCGATTGCTTTAGCCGCGGAAATAATCGAAATCGTAAGAAATAAAATTTAATCCAGATATCCGAGGAAAAGATATGCATAAGGTAAATATATTTAACAGCATTAAATTTTCATTAAACAATTTTTCGATCGTACTGCCTTTTTTGATTCTCGCTTTGTTTGAAGTCTCGTGGCTTGCTATTTGGTATTACGCGCCGCGGCCTCCGGTATCTATTGTTCTGGCGCCGTTAATCAAGGCGTTTATGGGAGAGCATTTTTTGCATTATCCGCTGAACTTTCTTGCATTGCCAAGGCTTGTGTTTTTAGGAAGAGTTTTTATTTATTTAGCTTTTGCAGGAGTGAGCATTGCGGCTACGGTTGCCGCGGTTTTTCAAAAAGAGGTGGAAAAAAGTTCTGTTAGATACTGGGGAAACTTTAACCGAGCGGTTAGAAAAATTCCCGCTTTATTTATGCTTGGAATAATATATGCCATAGGGCTATTTCTGATTTACATAATTCCAAAACTTATTGTGCTTCACCTTGTTGGATCGGAGCGTTTTTTAACTATAGGTTATTATGGCGCTTATTTTTTTTCATTCATATTTTTTGTTGTAATGGAATCCGCTCTTGTTTATGCAGTAGCGTTTTTGATTGTTTATAAACACGGATTATTTTCCAGCATCAAAAAATCAACCTTGTTCTTTAAAAATCACTTTGCTTTTACGCTGTTTTTAGTTTTTTCTTTCAGGGTCATAAATTTTGCTTTAGTTTTGGCTAAATTTAAAATCGTTTCTATAATAAATAAGTTTTTCCCGTTTTTCCCTGAATTTACGTTGGTAATTTTAGGCGCTGAAATTTTCTTCCTGCTTATTTCAAATTATTTTATCATTGCCTCGGCTTGCCATCTTTTGTTAACAAAAGAGGGGAATAAATGAAACATATTAAAATATTCATATTAATGTTTCTACTTGTAAATTTCTTGTGTTCCGGGTGCGGCGACGGTACTTATGTTGCGGAAAAGATGTTCTGGAAGGCCAATAATAAATTACAGAAATTGGTTGAAAAAGAAAAGCATAATGAAAACATTGAAAAAGAGGAGATGGATGCCCTGATTTTTTCTTTTAAAGAGATAACGCTGCGGTACCCGTATTGGAAGAGCGCTCCGCTGGCTTATTTTAATCTGGCGATGATTTATGAGATGAAAAATGATTCTGAAGGGGCGCGTAAACAATATGAACTTATTTGCAAGACTTTTCCCCATCAAGATGCCATTTGTGTAGCTGCATTAAAAAACATTGCCGTGCTTTACGAACGAGCGGATAACTGGGATGAGGCGGAGAAGACCTATAAGAAAATATCCACGGCGTATCCTTATACTGAAATTGGATTGATGGTTCCTTTTTATTTAGCTCAGCAGTATAAAAAAAGAGGGGAATCCGAAAAATCTGGCCTTGCTTTTCGAAGCGCGCTAAAAACTTATAAAGATGCGATAGAGAATAGTCAATCGGAAATGGTGAAGATCGTTTCGCTCAATTATGCGGTTAGTTGCATGCTTTATCTTGAAGGAGAAGAGGAAGCGATAGCTTTCCTCAAGTCGCTTAGCGATAGAGAGGTTGGCCCGATTATTCAAGCATGCGCTGTTTTTAATATAGCTAAAATCTATCACTATCATCTTAAAAATAAAGAAGAAGCGGTAAAATATTATCAACAAATCGTGGAAAAATATCCCGAAGGAGATTTGGCCAAAAAAGCAATTGAAGAGATTAAAGAGCTTAGTAAGGAATAATGGTTGTTAAATTTATCAAGTTGGTTTTAGTGATCCTTTTGACGCTGTTGGTTTTTCTGCCGACGTTATCATGGATGCGATATCGTTTTTCCGAGGCGGAATCCTTTTATGCCCATGGGTATTTAATCCCGTTTGTTGTCGCGTATCTGATTTTTTTAAAAAAAGAACAACTTCGGAATCTTTCCCCGAACCCCAGCAATGCCGGCCTGATTTTGCTGCTTGTTTCCCTGGCTGTGCATCTTTTCGCCTTTTATTTTGAGATTAATTTCCTCAGCGGCTTGTTTTTTATCGCGGCTGTTTGCGGTTTGGTGCTCTATAATTACGGGGCTCCATGCCTGCGGACACTTGCGTTTCCTTTGGGATTTTTGTTTTTTATGATACCTTTGCCGAATGCGATGACGCTGGGATTGAGTTTTTACCTGAAGATTCTTGCGGCGCGTATGGCATGTTCAGTCATCGGAATTATCGTCCCCTTAAAAAATGCCGGAAGCCTGGTTTATCTGCCGAACGGAGTTTTGACCGTGGGGACCCCCTGCAGCGGGTTAAAATCGCTTATCGCGCTTTCGGCATTAAGTTTGTTGTTTGCTTATTTGACCGGATTTTCGTTTAAAAGAAGAATCTTGTTTTTCTTAGCCGCCTTGCCGGTTGCCTTTATCTCCAATGTCGTGCGCATTATACTGCTTATACTTGTCTATTATGTATACGGTGCCGGCGTGGCAATGGGCTGGTTTCACGATTTTTCCGGGATGCTTGTATTTGTTTTTGCTTTTTTAGGCCTGGCCTTACTGCGGAAATTTTTTATGGTTTTTTGACTTTTGGCGGATAAATTAGCCACGAAGGCACCAAGGCAAGAAGGAAATAGCGGCAGCTTAATAGTCTCTCACAGAGGGCATCCGCCAAAAAACATGGCGAGACCTAGCTGCGGGCAATCGCAGAGAAATACTTAGCGGGCAAAGTCCACAGAGAAATATTGAAAACGGAATAAAAAGAGTTATCAATGGAGTAATTTGATTTCTCTGTGTGCTTGGTGAACTTTGTGAGAGGAATAAAATGGAAATATCTTATCTGTTTGTATTTTTAGAGCCTTTGTGACTTAGTAGCTAAAGGATATTTGAGTCTACATTATGAAGAAAATCGATAGCTTAACGATTAGTATTATTATTTTACTGTTCTGCGCAATTTTTATTGCCTGGATTAAAACGGCCAAGGTGCAGGAGGGCAATGACGTGGAAAAGCCGCAGGTTCCGGGCCGTCTGGGCGAATGGATTTTTTCGCGTGATATTCCGATCAATGAAGAGTTTCTCAATATTCTCGGCACGCGCGGCGCAGTCCTCGCTGAATATGGCAATAGCGAGGGCGAAAAAATATATCTCTATATCCTTAAGAGCGCGAGCCGGCGTTCCAGCATACATCCGCCGGAGTATTGCTATCTGGGCTCGGGTAAGAATGAGTTGTTACGCAAGGAAACTGTAATTTTGGATATAGGTGCCGGCCATAAGGTGCCGGTAAATTATCTCCTGGTGCAGACGGAGAAAGGATTTCAAAGCGTTTTATATTTTTATACGGCGAATGAATTAATAACCAACAGCTACTACAAACAACAGCTTTATTTTTTAATAAAACGGTTGGCCGGTAAGAATATTGAAGGCAGCTTGATAAGAATTTCTAAAATTTATTCCCAAAATAATTCTGAAGAAGAATTTTTAGGATTGCAACATGTTGCAAAATCAGTAGTTATAGAAATGAAAATTTTCAATTAAAGTCTTTTTAAAATTATTTAATTAATATTGACAATTTTTTTTTTATATGGTATACTTTTCTAGCATTTTAAAATTACTGATTGCAAACTATTAACAAAACAGAGCGTGATTATGCTAAAGCAAAAAAAATATTCTCAAATAATGAAAGGGGGGTACAGAAACGTGGGAAAAAGAGTGGTGTTGATTCTACTTGCAGTAGTGTTCGGTATCTCGGCTTGGTCAATTGTAATTGCCGCGGAGCAGAAAGGTTCGTTTAACGGCTTCGGAGTCTATTTTGACCGCGGGAACAAGCGCAACCATTATTGCCCTTCCGGATGGATGGGGGATTATGGTGATATCAAGTATACCGAAGGATGTAAGGATAATCCGTATTCCGGAAAAACATGCATTAAGATTAATTACAGCGCCGAAGGAAAACAGGGGGCGAATTGGGCGGGAATTTACTGGCAGTGGCCGCCGAATAACTGGGGCGAGAAAAAGGGTGGTTATGATTTAAGCGGCGCGAAGAAGGTTGTCTTTTGGGCGCGCGGTGAAAAAGGCGGCGAACAGATTACAGAGTTCAAGATGGGCGGGATTACCGGCACGTATTCCGATACGGATTCCGCGAGTATAGGGCCGATTGAACTAACCGCAGATTGGCAGGAGTATAGTATAGACCTTGCGGACCTTGACTTGTCTTATATCAGCGGCGGTTTTGTCTGGGTGACCAGCTCGATGGCCAATCCGGACGGATGCACTTTTTATCTTGATGACATTAGGTATGAATAAAAACTATAGAGGGGGGTGAAAAAAATGAAAAAATTAAATATGATTACTAACGCTAAAATGAAAGGAGGTGAAATGAATATGAAAAGAATAGTTATTTTATTGGTTGTGGTGATGTTGGTGTGCCCGGCAATAGCTCGCGCGAACACGTTGACAAATTCTGGTTTTGAAACAGGTTATGTAACGCCATGGACATTACTTGGATTTCACACAGTTAATATTAATTCTGCGGCTGCTCATTCAGGTAGTTATGGTTTACAGATGAACATGGAGTCACCGGTTGCGGGTGATGGATGGGGAGGTAGGTATCAGAATCGTCCGGCCACTGCAGGTGCTGTAAATTACTTGAAGGGTTGGATTAATGTGCAAAATCTTAATGACCAGGCAAATGCTACATTACAGATAGCATATTTTAACGTTACTAATCCGGGATATGCTATAGAACCTATTGCAGCAATTGACACTACACCCGTGATTGGCGGGACGCAGGGGTGGCAATATGTTGAGCTTACTTCAACCCCGGCTCCTGCAGGAACTCTTTCGGTTCGTTATACATTGGCTATGTGGGGAGCAGTCGACCCGTATTTCCCCGGGGCGGGGTCTGCTTATTATGATGATATTGATGGCGATGTTATTCCTGAGCCGAGCAGTTTATTGTTGTTAGGAACCGGTATTATAGGTATGCTTACTTCCACAAGAAGAAAAAAGAAGGCATAACCGTATAACGGTCTAATGCTGAATAAAAAAGGGGCAGGATTATCCTGCCCCTTTTTTGTTGGTTGTAAGAATACCGGGACTTGTGTTATAATTTAAAAAAGATGATGAATATTTATAAAAGAAACTCAGGAATAGCATTGGTTTTGGTCGTGGGAGTGCTTTCCATCCTGGCGATGGTTAGCGTAGGGTTTTCCGCTTTCAGCCGCCTCGAGCTGCAGGCAACGCGGAATTACGTGAATCAGTTCAGGGCGGAGTTGATTGCCGAGGCCGGGATTAGCCGCGCGATTGAAGAATTGAAATATGGGACTATGGGAAGTAATGGCACGGGAGGAGCAAAAAATGATCCCTGTGATACGACTGGCGAGAGTTGGTTTTATAACGGAAACAATACCGAGCCGGGAAATGAAAACACGGTAGACCTTGCCGACGCAAAATATCCTTCATTTGATAACCTCGATGGAGAGGTGGGTAATGGCATATCCTATAAATTTTCCGAGGATATTACCTGTAAACTTAAAGTAATTGACTGCGCCAGCCTGATAAATATCAATACGCCTTTACCGGATTCCGCTGCTGAGGCTGAGTTAGTGCAGATTCTTGATAATTTGGGACTTTCCCAAGCAGAGGCGCAAGCGCTTATCGTTTGCCGGAAGAGTCTTCCTGATAAGATATTTCGTTCAAAAGAAGAAATAAAACTGACTGCAGGTATCGCCCAGGGTAAGTATAATGCGTTAAAGAATTTTATAACCTTATACGGAGACGAAGATGACGGCATTTTTTATCTGAATAAATCAGGGAAAACTCCGGTTGCCGGGCATACGCGTAAGGTGTTTGTAAACGTGAATACCGCGCCGAAAGAAGTGCTTAAAGCCGTGCTTGGGCCGATGATCAGCGGTGATGAGGATGACTTGGCCGACAAGATTGTCAGCCGGCGGAACCTGAATCCGTTTGACGGAAAGGATCCGGATGTAAATGTTAATAACTTTTTGTCCGCGCGCGGCGAATTTCAGCGGTTCCTTGCGACTATTATTTCCGGCGCTGATCTGGATAATTTATTGATTTTCACCGATCCCAATCGTTATGACCCGCTGGATTCTACCACGCGTTCGCCCACGACCTATTTTTGTTTTGATTCCGGGGGCTGCTATGAAATAGAGGCATTGGGAGAATATCGTGGCGCGAAAAAGCGGATTACAAAGACGGTGCGTATTTACCGGAAAATATATGAAACGACAAAAGCGGAGTTTGATTCCTTTACTAATTATGGCCGCTGCACTACGCGTGATGATTTCCCGCTGAATTTAAGTGTATGTTATCCGGGATTGTATCCGGCAAGTGCCTATGATTCAACAAAGGCCCGCATAGTGAAAAACGCCGTAAAACCCGGATTCTGGGATGATTTCAGCGATGCGGCAATGAGCTCTGCCGTATGGCTGAAAGTTAAGGGCAATTATGCGATTTCCGGAGGGAAACTGGTAACTACTGGTACCAATTATTGGCCGATTATTAGATTAGGAACCGGACTGGAATGGCGGCTGTCGGATTTTTCGGCTATTATGTATATTGAAGATGAAGTGGATGGCTCTAAGTCACGGTCGGGATTACCATTACGTTCAATACCGGAGAACTGGGAGGATTCAGAGGTTCCGGTGCCGCCAGCGCCTCCACCAAATCCGGACCCAGCATATTCTCAAGGTATGTGGTATTGGCACGGGCCGATTTATCAAAAGGCAATGAATGTCGGGCATCTACTTTTTCGTTCCCAGGGAGCTAGCGCGGAAGCAACTCTTTATATCTCTATTTTACAGAATGAAAGCGGATGGTTTAATGTTGGTAACTACGTCTATTTCAAGCCGGAGATGGCGGCATTGAGCAATAAATTGATTTTGGATTGTGTGAATAATAATAAATCCGTGGATTGTTCGTATCAGCCGAATAAGACATTTCATTTGGTAGTGAAGGGCAATACCGCGACCGCAGATGCATATTGGGGAGCGGCGCCGCTTAACATCTCTCATAGCTGGGCGTCACTTCCTGGTGAAGGGCCCATTTGTTTGTACGGCTCGAATAATCGTCCGAATATCGATAATGTGCGCGTTATCCCCAAGCAGGCTGTGTATACATCAAACATTTTAGACCCTACAGAGACGCTGGCCTGGGACACAATTGAATGGGGTACTATTTCTGCCGGGACAACGCTGTCTTCTAATGCCGTAGGAGGATACGCGGCAGGATACACGGAACGGATTTATGTTACTACCGGCTTTACCGCAGGAGAGGATATGTCGATTAGTCCCGGGCCGGAGGTTGTTCATCCGGCGGGAGCATTGCAGGCCGGCGGTGGATATATTGATTCAAGTACAAATCCGTCTATTACATACAGGGCCTACTTTTATAGCGGATATAATGATACCGCGACTAATTATGAAGAGATTCCCGTGCTCGAGGACGTCACGATAACCTATATGCCGAAAACCGTGGTATTGTCGCAAAGCAATAATTAAAATAAAATTTAGTGTCTTGGTGTCGAAAAGAAGGGAGGAGTTTACATTGGCTGAAAAAAGAAAACATATGCGTTTAGTTCAGGAGATGCCGCTTAGGCATTGTTTGGAGCAGAGTAATGACGTGGAAAATACAATGACAAAGGACATTTCCGCGGGCGGGGTGTGCATTTGTACGGATAGGCAGCTTAGCCTCGGTTCCCGGCTTGAGGTTGAAGTGGCCATATCACGCATGAGCAGCCCTTATTATGCCCTCGCTGAGGTGGTCTGGCTTAAAGAAAATAAAAATTCCGGCAACAAAAAATTTGAGATGGGCATACGTTTTGTGCGCATTGTCAGCAAGTCGGAAACAAAAGGGTTTTAATAAAATCCGGTTTTAATCATAAACTCACCAAGCACTAAGAAAATAAACCACGAAATGGATATAACGATATTAAAAAATGAAACCACAAGATTTCACTAGATTAACACACGATAAGGCAGACAAGTGGCTTTATCATGACTTAACCGAGAAGGTTATAGGCGCAGCCATGGAAGTCCATAGGATATTAGGGAATGGCTTCCTGGAATATGTCTATCAGGAAGCATTATGCTACGAACTGAAAATAAGCAAGATACCTTTTGAGTTACAGAAAGAATTAGATATTTGGTATAAAGAGTTACTGATTCCAAGGAAATATACGCCTGATTTGATTATTGAGGACAAAGTAATATTAGAAATAAAAGCTACTACCGGCTTAACTAAAAACGATGAAGCCCAGCTTTTAAACTATCTCAAAGCTACAAAGAATAGAGTTGGTTTATTGTTGAATTTTGGCACGGAAAGTTTGGAAGTAAAAAGAAGAATCTGGTGAAAATCGCGTGTAATCGTGTGGTTTAGTTTTGCATTCAACTTGCCAAGTGGTATGAAATATGTTATACTTTAGTATGAAGGAGATTGAGATGCAGAAATTCGCTAAAATTGCCATCAGCATACCGAAGGAAGATTTAATGCGCATTGAAAAAATCCGCAAAGGATTGGGGATGCAAAGAAGCGCAATTATAGATACGGCGATTCGTTTCTGGCTAAAAAACATGGAAGAGAAGAAGCTGATAAAACAGTATCAGGAAGGATATCTCAATAAACCGGAGTCTGTTTCCGAAATAAAGGTTTATGAGAAGCTTTCCGCGGATGCCTTTGAAGAAGAGGGCTGGAAATGAGACGGGGAGAGGTTTGGTGGTCGCAGCAGCCGGAGCCGGTGGGCAGACGCCCGGTGCTTTTACTTTCTCGTGACGAGGCCTATAATGTACGCAATGCCGTAACCGTGGCTCAAATTACGACTACGGTTCGGAATATTCCGGTAGAAGTTTTTTTGGATAAAAAGGACGGTTTGCCGCAAGCCTGCGTGATAAATCTCGATACGGTTACTACGGTTAGAAAGAGTATTATCACCGAAAGGATTTGCGCGCTTCGGGCAGAGAAAATGGAGGCGGTTAATAAAGCAATAAATTTTGCCCTGGGGTTGGAATAGAATTTAATGAGTCTGGGTGGCTATTTTATAGATGCGGATAAAACGTTTTTTTAAAAAATCACTGCCGGGTTTGATTATATTATTCTGGCTGGTTATGATGGGGGCGCTGATCAACCGCGAGGTTGTTTCCGTGCGCAAGGCCTCTGCTTATCAGCCGTTTCTTTCCCGCAACAGGCTGCTTAGCGATGATTGGATGGGTATATATTTCAACAATGCGCCTATAGGGTTTGTCCATTCCTCGGTTGAGCCGGTGATGATCGGTAAAGGGCTTTCCGGATACCGTATTTCCAACCGTACATGGATGAATTTTTTGCTGATGCAGCGCAGAAACAAGGTCTGGTTTAATGCCGAGGCAATAGTCGACGAGGATTATCAGCTGCAGAATTTCAGTTTTGAGCTGAATTCCGGCCTGCATACCTTGAAGGTCAAGGGAAAGATGAAAGGTAAACAGCAGCTTCTCCTGGAAATAGAATCCCCGGGGAGAACCACGCAAAAACAGATCACCCTGCCTCAGGATAAAGGGATAGTTATCGCGAATATCATCAGTCCGTTCAGTTCGTTCGGAGCATTAAAAGAGGGAGAAAGATATAGTATCAAGGTTTTTAATCCGTTCACCCTGGATCTGGAGCCCCTGGATATCGCGGTCGGCCCTAAGGAGACCATGGAGTTTGAGGGACAGCCGGTAGAGGTATTTGTCGTAAAATCTGTTTACCGCGGACTGGAACAAAAGGCATGGGTGAATGAGCGGGGAGAAATTTTAAAGCAAGAAACCGGTATGGGCTGGGTATTGATCAGGGAAGAGGCGGGTAAAGTCAGCCGTATGTATCATAACGCGGAGAAAACGGATGTGGAATTGGCGGAATTGGTTTCCGTTGCCTGTAATATGCCGCTGGCCCCGGAAAGCATGACGTATATGAAGCTGGCGCTTAGCGGTATCCCTGAAGGGTTTTCCCTGGAAAACCAGAGGCAAAAAATTATCGCAAACAAAGACGGAAAGATGATTCTTGAAATAAACAAGGATACTATTCAGCCGGAAAATGCCCTGGCCTTACCCATAGAAGGGATGAAAGAATTCCTGAGCGCGGATGATTTTATCCAGGTTTTCGATGCGCAGATACAAAGGTATTCCCGCGATATCGTGCAAGGAGAACGGAACAGTTTTTTAGCGGCGAAAAAGATTAATAAATGGGTTTTTGAGCACATCAGCAAGGTGGCGGTGGTAAGTGTTCCCTCTGCCGTGGACGTGCTTAAAACGCGCGAGGGAGATTGTAATGAGCATACCGCGCTTTTTACGGCATTGGCGCGTTCGGCCGGGATTCCCGCAAGGATTAACGTCGGGTTGGCGTACGCGAACGGCCGTTTTTATTATCATGCCTGGCCGAGTGTTTATGTCGGCAGATGGGTGGATATGGATCCGACTTTCGGACAGGATATCGCCGATGCGGCGCATATAAGGCTTATTGAGGGCGATTTAAATAAACAGCTGGATGTTGTACGGCTGTTGGGTAAAATCAAAGTGGAGGTAATTGAATACCGATGATCCTGATTGAAAATCTTACGAAACGGTTTGGGGAGCTGGTCGCGGTTGATGCGCTTAATCTGGAAATAGGCACGGGAGAGTTTTTCGCTTTTTTAGGGCCGAATGCCGCGGGCAAGACGACGACGATTAAGACGCTTGTCGGGCTGTTAAAGCCGACACAGGGCCGCGCGCAGCTGTGCGGGTATGATATCCAAAGGGATTATCTGAAAGCAAAAACGCTTTTGAGCTATATCCCGGATGCTCCTTTTCTTTACGACAAGCTGACGGGGGCGGAGTTCCTGGATTTTGTCCTGAACCTTTATCCTAGTTCGAACCGGGAAAAACAAATGAAAATGAAGGATGAACTTCTCTTTCAATTCGGGCTCGATAATCATAAATATCACCTGATCGAAAATTATTCTCACGGCATGCGGCAGAAGCTGGTATTTGCCGCGGCGCTTTTGCATGAACCTAAGGTGATGATTATCGATGAGCCGATGGTCGGATTGGACCCGCATTCAAGCCGTATCGTAAAGGATATCCTGAAACAGAAGTCAAGGCAGGGGGTAACGATATTCTTGTCCACGCATACGCTGAATGTTGCCGAGGAAATCGCCGACCGCATCGGAATCATCGATAAAGGCCGGCTTATTGCCGTGGGAACCCTGGAGGAATTAAAGGTGTCCTCAGGCGTACACGGAAAATTGGAAGATGTCTTCCTGCGCCTAACCGAAGAGGAATCTTGAAATGGCTGCGGTGGAACAGGTATTTAGAGCCCGCGTATCAGCGGTAAAAAACAGGCTGGCCGGAATAAAGAAGCATTCCCGGCTTAAAATTTTTATCGTGTGGCTGGTATTTATCGGCCTGATTAGCGCTGCGTTTTATGTGCCGTACCGCGCGTTTTTGTTTCTTGAATCTATGGGCAGCCTGGGATTGGTAATTGTCGACCGGCTGCTTTATCTGTTTTTCATGGGACTGTTTGTGATGCTTATCTTTTCCAATTGTATTATCTGTTATTCAACCGGTTACCGCGCCCGGGAAACCACATTTTTTTTCAGCCTGCCGTTGGAATACGCGCAAATATACTTTATAAAATTTATCGATTCGATTTTCCTCAGTTCCTGGACGTTTTTATGTTTTTTATTGCCGATTCTCAGCGCTTACGCTTTTGTGAAAGAGCTGGAGTGGACGTTTTACGTATTTTTACTGGTTTTTTTTGTACCGTTCGCGGTTATCGCCGCGGCAATCGGCTGTTTAATTACCTTATTGCTGATCCGATTCCTGCCGCGCAGATTTTATCAGGTCCTCGGCTGGACGGTCAGCGGGTTGTTTTTTGCCGGGTGCGTTTGGCTCTTTCTTGCCGGGAGGTCGGTTTCTCAGTCGGAAAATGAGGTGTCTTTCCTGCTTACTAACTTTATCCCTCATTTTGGGTTCTCCCAATTTGCTTTTGCTCCGAATTTCTGGATCAGCGAAGGAATTATGAAATTTATTGCCGGCCTCTATGTAGAAAGCCTTTTTTGGTGGCTCTTGCTGCTGAGTAACGCGCTTTTTTTCAGCTATATCGGGATTGCTTTCGCGAGGAGGCTTTATTATGAAGGGTGGCTTAGAAGCGGTTCTTCCGGAACGATGCGGGAATTTTTGCCGCAGAAGGATATAATCTCGAAATTCTGCCGCGGCCTGCGCTTTTTACCTTTGGCAACGCAAGCTTTGGTGGTTAAGGATATAAAGATTTTCTGGCGGGACCCGGTGCAATGGTCGCAGTTTACGGTATTTTTCGGGCTGCTGGCGATTTATTTTGCCAATATCCGTAATTTAGGCTATGAGCAGGTGCTTCCGTTCTGGAAAAATATAATTTGTTTTCTTAATCTATCCTCAACTAATTTGACCTTAGCGTCTTTATCCGTGCGATTTGTTTTTCCGCAAATCAGTCTGGAGGGAAAGCGTTTTTGGATTTTGGGCCTGGCGCCCTTGGAAAAGCGGGATATTTTGTTTGAAAAGTTTTGGTTTAACAGCATTGCGGCTTTATGTATAAGCCTGCCTTTGATTCTCCTGTCTAATTCCATGCTGTCCGTTTCACCTGAACTTATGTGGTTGTCCGTGATGGTCGTGGTGGTAATGTGTTTTTCCTTGATTAGTTTATGTACGGGGCTGGGGGCGTTATTCCCGAATTTTAAGGAGGATAACCCGGCGCAGATTGTTTCCGGATTCGGCGGAACTTTAACCTTGGTATTGTGCTTATTGTATATAGCGGTCAACGTTACGGCGCTGGCTTTGCCTTTCCATCTATTTATCACGGAACAAATAACGGAGGTTTTATTTAAAAAGCTTATAGTTTATGCCGCGATATTTATTGTTTTTTTGAGCATAATTACAATCGGGGTGTCCTTGTCGGCCGGGACGCGGGCATTGAAGGATCTGGAGATGTAGTAAGGCTGTTCACTTTCAAAAGCTTTTATTTTTAAGATGGTTGTGATAAAATAAATAAAATACTTTTGACTTTTGGCGAATAAATTTGCCACGAAGACACCAAGGCACGAAGAAAATAAATATTTTGTAATTTAGTGTCTTAGTGGCTAAAGGATATTAGGTTAAGGAGGCGGATAATGGATGAACATGCGGATAAGAGAAAGTATTTGCGGCTGAGCGGGTTTCTTGAAGGCACTTTTGCGACCGATGACGGGATTAACGGTTTGATAATGCTTACTAATTTCAGCAAAGAAGGGCTGAAGGCCTCTTTGAACAGAATCGTCGAAAACGGCAAAATACTTAAGTTGGAGATATGGCTGCCGGGAAGTATAATTCCCACGTTTATGAAAGGCAAGGTCGTCTGGATAACGAAAAGCAGCAAGGAATGGACTTATGACTTTGACGCAGGCATCAAGGTTCTGGAGATAAATCCGGAGGATAGATACCGCCTGATGGAGTTTGCCTATGAGCATTGGCGATCGTACCGGAGGAAAGAATGAAACAGTATTGGAATAAAACTAAGGTTGTTTGTACGATAGGCCCGGCCTGTAAAAATGCCGATACAATAAAGAAGATGATTCTTGGCGGAATGGATATTGCCAGATTTAATTTTTCCCACGGGGTTTTTGCCGAACATGGGGCAAGTATGAAAAACGTGCGTGGCCTGGCGCTAAAACTGCGGGCATCGGTAGCTGTCTTACAGGATCTTCCCGGCCCGAAAATCCGTATCGGCCTGCTGAAAAGTGATTTTGTCGAGTTGCGGAAGGGACAGCGGTTTTTCCTGACTTCAAAAAACATCGCCGGTGATGCCGCGGGGGTAGGGATTAACGACCCGGCTTTTGTGCGGGATTTAAAGAAAAAAGATATTGTTTATCTCAATGACGCACTGGTGAAGCTTGTGGTGGTCTCGCGCAATCGCGAAGAGGTGTTTTGCGAGGTGCTTACAGGCGGAAGGATATACCCGCGAAAAGGAGTGAATTGCCCGACGAGGATATTGCGTACCGCCTCCGTAACGCCTTTTGATATGAAATGCCTGCGCTTTGGGATGGAAAACGGGGTGGACTTCGTGGCGGTATCTTTTGTGCAACGGCCCGGGGATATTATAAAAGTGAAGAATTTCCTTAAAAGAAAAAACAAAAATATCTTTGTTATCGCTAAAATAGAGAGAAAAATCGCGTTTCAGGAGATTGATGGGATTATCCGCGCCAGCGACGCGGTTATGGTCGCCCGCGGGGATCTCGGGATTGAGGCGGATTATTCCGAGGTGCCGTTTTTGCAGAAAGAACTGATAAAAAAATGCAATCGGTACGGCCGGCCGGTTATTACCGCCACCCAGATGCTCGAATCCATGGTGAACTCTCCGCAGCCGACGCGGGCAGAGGTTTCGGACGTGGCAAACGCGATAATAGACGGCACCGATGCGCTGATGCTTTCCGAGGAAACGGCAATGGGAAATTTTCCTGTTGAGGCACTGTTGGCGATGGTGCGTATCGCGGAAAAGGCCGAATCTGAGTTGCACCGGATACGTCAGGCAAAGAATGATGTATTAGCGCTACAGGAGGAAGGATTGCTGGAGGCATTCAGCCTGTCTGCCGTAAAAGTAGCCGCAAATATAAAGGCGAAGGTTATTATCGTGCCGACCCTTAATGCCGGTTCTTTATCCTGGTTAAGCCGTCTGCGTCCGGGATGCGCGGTGGCGGCAATTACCTCCGAGGATGCCGTGTACAAAAAATTAATCCTGTTCTGGGGGGTATTTCCGATAAAGATAGAAGGATTCAAGGACCTGCCGAAAACACTGCGGCAGTGCGTGGAATTGGTCAAGACGCATAGGCTGGCAGCCAGGCACGAGCGTGTTGTGATTATGCTCACAAGCGATAATATGCTTTTTTCATCAAATATTATGGAGGTACGCACCCTTGACTAATCATAAACGGTGAGAACAGTGAGAATTCTTGATTGTTTTCTAAAGGGTATGTTATTGCTGATTGCTGTTGTTGCGGCAGTATTGCCGGCGGCCGCGCAGGAAAATATTCCGCATATCAGCGCGGTTTCTCCGGAATTCGGCGCGGAGAATGTGGATACTTTAACGGAAATTTCCGTGACGTTCAGCGCAGCGATGGATAAGAAGTCCGTGGAAAAGAATTTTTATGTCTACCCGGAAGTTAAGGGGAAATTTTGTTGGAAAGAAAATACGCTGTTTTTTAAGCCGCTCGAACCGCTGCTGCCTTCGACGTCTTATTATGTAAGCTGCTCACCGCAGATAAAGTCAGCGGGAGGAACGCCCCTTGTTATAACCGCTTTTTCGACACCGGCCCAGGCGCTTTGCGTGGGCGCCGATGGTAAAATTATTATTGTCAGTATCAATGCGCGGGTAGAGCGGATGCTGGTGGATGGCCGCAATCCCGTTTGGTCGGTAGATAAACGTAGTATCGTTTATGATTGGGATGGCAAGCTGTGGCAGATAGATGCCGCGGCCAGGGATAAAATTCAGCTTATTGATGATGATGAAACCTATAAATCCGGCCGCCCGGCTTATAATCCGGTTATGGATCTGGTTGCTTTTATCGGAACGAATGATGCCGGCGCGGATAATGTTTATACGATAGAGCCGCAGACAAAAGCCGTGCAGCAGTTAACCGCTTTTTATGAACCTATGTCCATTGATTTTCTGCGCTGGTCCCCGGACGGATTATACCTGGCTTTTCTGCGTTCAGGGCAAATATGGATTATGAACCGGGACGGCAAGGATATGCGTAAACTGACAACCACTGACCTTACCTGTAAAAGCAACTTTGCCTGGTCGCCGGGCGGCGTGAAGATCACCTTCGGCGGGAAAGAAAATGTCTGGGTGGGAGATATCTATTCGTCAGAACTGAAAAAACTATCCTTTGATAATCCGAAAACAGGAGCGCTTGACTGGTCACAGTATAATAAAGTTGTTTTTGAATCGGACGGATTAACGATTATGGATGCCGACGGCAGCAATGAGATACAGGTAGCCACGGCAGGCGGTAATCCCTGCTGGATCGATAAGGGTAAATACCTTAGTTATGTATTGCCGCTTTATGATAAGGACAATTCCGCTCAATTGTGGATAATGAGCGCGGACGGTTTGACAAAGGAAAAGATTGCCGATATAGATTCTCGCTATACGTCTGTTTCCTGGTCAAAAAGTTCAAATACGCAAAAGCTATTTTCGCCGTAAATGCGCCGGAGGTATCTTAAGCGCGTTGCGGTATTTTGTCGCAGTTCGCCGGGAAATGCGCATTCCTTTACCCGTTAGGATATCGACAATCTCCTGGTCTCTCAGGGGAGAATCATCGGGTTCGGTTTTAATGATTTCATCCAGGGCGGCCTTTACCTTTTGGTTTGACATCCCGCCTTTTTCCGAGGGAATTGCCTGCGAGAAAAATACCTTTAACGCGTAAGTTCCAAACGGCGTTTGGATATACTTATTCGCGACGGTTCTGCTGATAGTCGAAGGGTGTACCCCCAGTTTTTCCGCGACATCCTTGTGCGTGAGGGGGTTAATACTATTTAAGCCCTTTTCAAGAAATTCATCCTGATACTCAAAGATGCAGGTGGTTACTTTTTCAAGGGTCTGATGCCGCTGCTGCAGGCCGTTAATAAGATTTTGCGCGCTGGTGAGCTTTTCCTTTATGAATTGCACCGTTTCTTTCGGGCAGGCCTTGTCCTTAATAAGCTTTTTGTACATCTGGCTGATAGAAAGTTCGGGGATATTTTTTGTGTTTATAATTATTTCGTATCCCTCCGGTGTTTTCTCCAGAATTACGTCGGGCACTATTCTTAAAGTGCCGGGCGCATAATTACGGCAGGGTTTTGGGTCCAGCCGGCTGATGTGTTCCGAGTGTTTTTTTACCTGCGGCAGGGAAATTTTTAAGGCCTTGCTGATTAGCGCGTATTTTTTTGCCGCCAATTCGTTTAAGAACTTTTCTACGATTTCCGCCTCGATAGAAGTGGATTTTCCCTGGCGGCGAAGCTGAATCAGCAGGCATTCTTTTAAATCGCGCGCGCCGATACCCGCGGGGTCAAGGCTTTGTATCTGTTTTAGGATTTTTTCCGTTTTTTCCATAGAGCAGTCAATCGCAGCGGCGATTTCTTCCAGGCTTGCCGCCAGATATCCGTTTTCATCGATATTGCCGATGATTTCTTCGGCAACGGCAACGTCTTCCGGGGCATCATTTATAAAACGGAATTGCAGTAAAAGTTCCTCCTGAAACGTGGAAGGCTTGGTTATAAGCGTTTCCTGAAAATTATGCGATTCTATCGCCTGGGCGACCTTATTTCTATCCGTGAAGTCTGAAGACCAGATGTTTTCGTCCAAATCGAAATTTTTGTTTTTTTCATAGTCCAGGGGGGATGTTTCCGAGACGGTATTGTCGGGAATTTTTGCTTCGGAATCGGCCTCCGGGTCCGTGTTTTGGCTTTGTTCCGGCCCGGCGTCATTTTTTAAGGATATCGAATTATCTTCCAGTAGAGGATTGGAGGCTATTTCTTCCGCGATCAACTGATCAATCTCGACAATCGGCAGCTGCAGTATCTGCATTGATTGCTGCATCTTAACCGACATAATCATTTTTTGTATTTGTTTTTGAAGCAAACGCTGCTTAAAGGCCATTTTACCTCTGTATGGATTTAAATGAAAATTTAGTTTTGGTAACTATTTGTCCCGAATGAAGCGCTTCTTTTAAAAATTTCTTCGGTATCCCATAGTGACGGCATAATTTGGTGCTTGAAAATTGTGATTTTCATGCAAATTGTGCCATTACTAATTTAATTATATATGAAGTCCCATGTTAAAGCAAGCAGGAAACACAGAAGAGGCAGTCAAAAGAAATAATATTAACAAACAACTATATTTTTCCTCAATAAATTTGCAAGGTAAATAGCTCTTAGGAGCTACGGGAATCTTTCACGCCGAAAGTATCCGGGTTTGCTCGCAACGGTCGCTTATGTTATACTCTTAGCGAGATGAAAAAAATACTTCTCTTAAATCCTCCCGGCAGAAACCGTTATCTGCGCGACCAGCACTGTAGTTCCGCGGCAAAAGCCGATTACTACTGGCCGGCCGCTGACCTTTTAGTTTTAAGCGGTATGCTGCATAACGTTTTCGAAATTAAGGTTATCGATGCCATTGTCCAGGGATACGGGATGAAGCACGTCCTGGATATTATCCGTGAGGGGGATTTTTACGCGGTTATCGCGCTTACCTCTTCGGCAAGCCGGGATGAGGATTTTGCCTTATTCGCTAAAATAAAAAGCGATGGCGGGCCGCTGATGATCGCGAACGGAGGGTTTTTGCGCGAGAAGCCCGCTGATTTTCTGGAAAGGTTTGATTTTCTGGATGCGCTAATCCTTGACTATACGCAAAAAGGGATTATTGATTTCCTCGTGCAGGGGCCGTGCACTGATTATCCCGGATTAGGTTACCGCCGCGGCCGGCGTGTTGTTATTAACAATGCACGGGATATGTCTGGGAAAGAGTTTTCCTATCCAATGCCGCGCCATGAGCTTTTTCCTTTACGCGCTTACCGTACTCCGCAGGCAAGAAGGTTTCCGTTTACCTGCGCGATTATCAGCAGCGGCTGTCCCTACGCATGCCGTTTTTGTTCGAGTGCCGGCGTGCCTTTTCGTTTGCGTAACCGGGGCGATGTCCTGGAGGAATTAATCGCGCTGCGCAGGGCGGGCATAAGCGAAATCCATTTCCCCGATTTTACGTTTACCGCCGACCGGGAGCATGCGGCGGAAATCTGCCGGGCGATGATTAAAGAAAAAACCAACCTAAGCTGGGATTGTTTGACACGGGCAGATTGTTTTGACGCGCAATTAGCAGGGCTTATGAAACGGGCGGGATGTCATACGATACAGTTCGGCGTGGAATCAAAGAATGAAACCGTATTGCGGGCCTTGGCAAAGCCGATAAAAAACAGTGCGGTAAAACAGGCCTTTTCACTTTGCAAAAAAGAAGGCATCGAAACGATCGGATTCTTTATAATCGGCCTGCCGGGAGAAGACGAGGCGAGCATGCGGCAGACAATCGGCTTTGCCCGCGAGCTTGACTGCGATTACGCGGCATTCTCCGTGTTTGTGCCGGATTTCGGTTCAGCGCTGCGCGGCCGCTTGGAGGAGGCGAATCCGCATCTAAAGGACAATTATTCCTTTGACCGCACAAAGTTTCCGGTGCTGGGGAATGAATTTTTGAGCAGGCAGAAGATATGGCTAATGCGAAACCAGGCAGTCCGCGAATTCTATTTTCGTCCCGGCTATGTTTGGAAAAGGCTGCGGTCAATTGGAAACTTTCGGCGGTTTATTACGGCGTGTAAAATTTTTTGGTCTTTGCTGTTTGCGCGCAAAGGCCGGGACAGGGCCATGACATGAAGGTAGCGGTAATCGGGGCCGGAATCAGCGGCTTGCTGAGCGCGTATCATTTGCTGCCGGAATGCGCGGTAACGATTTATGAAAAGGAGGCTCGCTGCGGCGGACTGGGCGGTATTTTCAGGCATGATGGAGCCACTATAGAACGGTATAACCATTTTTTCTCAAAATCCGACACGGAGCTTATCCGCGTAATTGCCGCGCTTGGGCTGAGCGGTTCATTGTATTGGGCAAAGGTAAAAGAGGCATACGTAGACGGGAACCGCTCCTCAGCCTCAAAAATGGCTTTATTGCGCCTGGCCTGGTTTATGCTGCGTAATTATCGCCGTAAACACAGCGGAGCGTTGCTGGAGAAGGACGCCGCGCAATGGCTTAAAAATGAATGCGGCCTTGATTGCTATGAACGTTTTTTTCGGCCTTTGCTGGAATTTAAATTTGGGGCCGCGGAAAATGTGAGTGCCGCGTATATCTGGGCGCGGCTAAAAGAGAAAAAAAATACGCGCATCGGTAGCCTGCGCGGCGGATTGAATATGTTATGGCAGCGTTTGGAAGAGGTGATATCCTGCCGGGGCGGGAAATTCATGTTTGATACGGACGTAGAGCAGATAGCCCCGGCCGGCGCGGATAAATGGCAGCTGAAAACGAAAACCGGAACAATAACATATGACTGTGTGGTTTGCTGTCTGCCGGTTAAGCAAACGAAATTGCTCTGTCCGGATTTTACGCGGGTTATCGGCCATGCCTGCGCGCCGGAATATTTATGCGTACGCTCGCTGCTTTTATCGCTTAAACAGCCCTTAAAAAAAGGATACTGGCTGTTTATGGTTCGGCATCCGCAAAAGGGCATGAAGGTGGTTATCGATACCTCCGCGATTAACGGAATGCCGGTTGTTTATTTTCCGGTTTATCAGCGCGTTTTGGAAAACAAAACGCCGGAGATTTTTTTGGCTGAATGTATTGAGTATCTAAAGCTGATTGCGCCGGGATTTAAGCCGGATTGGGTGAATGAGTATTTTGTTTTTTCCGATTGCGATGTGGAGCCGGTGCTTACGCCGGAGTTTCTCCTAGCCAGGAAGGATGTTGCCGAATTCCCGGCCGGGCTTTTTATCCCGGAATTACTCGCCGAAGGCCGCCTGCTGAAAACATTTAACACCGCGGCGGTTAAAAGCCGAATCATCGCCGGATACATCAGGAGTAAATATGTTCGGGACAATACAGGTTGACCTTGATGCCTTGTGGACGTATCAGCGTTATCTGCCGTGTCAGCGGTTTGCCGCGGATAACGCAAATGACCCGGTTTTTGCGGAAGGCTTGGAACGGTTTTTAGGGATGTTCAGCCGCTGCGGGATAAAGGCGACTTTTTTTGTCGTGGGTAAGGATGCCGCTATACCCGCGAGGCAGCGGATCCTGCGGCGAATAATCGCGCAAGGGCATGAAATTGCCAATCACAGCATGACGCATCCGCTTCATTTCCGCAGTCTTAGCGTAAAGGAACAGGAAAGAGAGATCCGGCAGGCGCATGCGCAGCTGCAGGGATTGACCGGTAAGGGGCCGGTGGGGTTTCGCGCGCCGATGTTTAGTATCAATGCGCGGGTTATGCGTATTCTCCGGGAGATGGGGTATTTATATGATGCGTCGGTTATCCCGTCCGCGTATATGCCGGCGATTATTAACTTGTTGCATTCGCTTTTGCAAAAAAAACCGGTGAGAATGCAGGGCGGCGGTGTTTGCTTCGGACGTGCTCCGTTAGGCGTATATACCCCGGATGAACTGGACCCGGCCTCTGCCGGAAAGGCAGCGCTGTACGAGGTAGGGATAAGCGTTCTTCCCCGTTGGCGGCTGCCGATGCACAGCACGTATGTGTTTATATTCGGAATGCCTTTATTCGATTACGGGTTGCGCTCGCTTGAAAAAAGAAATATAATGCTATCCTATCTGTTTCACGGCATAGATTTGGTTGATCTTAAAAAACACAAGGTTAAAATTCCTTTTTTCGGCAGTTTAGCCGAAAGGGAGCGCCGCTGTGAAATGATGCTTAAAAAGATGTGTCAAACGTATGAGCTTCTGACCACGCAGATGCTCGTGGAAAAAATAAAAGAGGGAACATGATATTTGTTTTATTACCGGCCTATAACGAAGAAAAAAACATTACCGCGGTGCTTGTCCGTATAAATGAAGTTTTGTCCGGATTAAAAAAGCCGTTTAAGGTTTACGTGGTTAACGACGGCAGCACCGACGCGACCGGAGATATTTTAGGGAAATGGCACGGGCGTTTGCCTCTGGAAGTTATTGATTTTAAAACGAACCGCGGCGTGGGAAATGTTTTTAAGGCCGGGTTTAAGGCTGTTTGCTCAGAGGCCGCGGATGAGGATATCCTCATTTCCCTGGATTGCGACCGCACGCATCCCGCGGATACGTTTCCGGCGATGATCAAGGCCGTGGAAGGCGGCAGCGATATCGTTATCGCTTCGCGTTATCATGAAAAGAGCGAGGCTGTGAAATTGCCGTTTCTGCGGCTGGTTTTCAGCGATTCGATTAACGGCCTGCTTCGTGTTTGTTTTCCGTTAAAAGGCGCGCGGGATTACACGACGTTTTTCCGTGCCTATCGGGTAGGGCTCGTAAAAAAGGCATTGTCGGTTTTCGGCGGGAATTTTGTTGAGCAGGCGGGGTTTTCCTGCATGGCGGAGATTCTCGTGAAACTGCGCGTTTTTGCCCCGCAGGTATCGGAAGTGCCGGTCTCCCTGCGCTTTGACCTGCGTTCGGGAAAGAGCAAAATGAAGATATTCCGCACGATATTTGAATATCCGGGGTTCATCGCGAAGCAGTACAGGGCCGTTCTCAGCCGCGTTTTTCAAGGAGAAGGTATTTGAGCAGGGACAGGCCTAATCGGATTGTCTGCGGGATTTCGCGCGGATTGAGCATTTTCCTGAATACGAATAGAATGAAATGCGGTGTTAAGATATAACGCATATAAATCTTTTTTTGCCAGGACACAAGCGCGGCAGGGCTAAGATGTTTTGTTCCCCATTGCGGACGGCTGTGCATGAAGTTGAACTTTTTCCAGTCGGCCTGCGGAAGAAGCCCTTCTTTTTTCATGATCGAATATATCTCGGTACCCGGATAAGGGCAAATAATCCCCAGTTGAAACACATCGGGCTTGATTTCATGAATCAGGGCTTCTGTTTGCCGCACATCATCGTTCGTTTCTTCCGGGTGCGTGCCGAGGATAAAAAAACCGCAGGCGACAATCCCGGCCTGATGCGTGAGTTGAAACGCGCGTCGGATTTGTTCCGGGGTTATGTTTTTCTTCATTAAAGCGAGCATTTTCGGGCTTCCTGATTCTACGCCGTAAGCGATCTTCAAACAGCCGCCGGCCTTCATTATATCGATTAATTCTTTATCAACAAGGCTCACCTTTGTCTGGCAGTCCCAGGTAAGTTTTAGTTTGCGCAGGCCTGCGCATATATTAAGGAAGCGTTCGCGGTTAAGGGTGAGGTTTGTATCCTCAAATGTAATGTGATTATATCCGAATATGTCGCGGCATTCGGTGAGCTCCTTAATCACATTCTCCGCGCTGCGGAATCTTACGCGGGGCCCGGATGTCTTTTTCACGGCGCAAAAGGTGCAATCCTGCGCACAGCCGCGGGAAGTAAATACAACCGTGGAGCGTTTTCCGTACATGGAAATCCCCGCGGCATAGGCGTTCTTATAGAGCAGCGGATTAAAAAGGCTGCGCTGTGGAAAGGGGATGGAGTCCAGGTCTTCTATCGGCAAGCCCGGTTTGTTTAAGGTTATTGTCCCGTTATTTCGCCAGGCAACGCAGGGAACCTCCGAGGGGGCCTGTTTTTTCGCGACTTTCCGGCAAAGCTCAGCCAGGGGAATTTCTCCCTCGCCGGCGACAACATAATCAAACGCGGGAAAGTCGCGCAAAGTTTCTTCCGGTAAAGCCGATACATGCGCGCCTCCGGCAACGATAACTATTGAGGGTTTGATTTTCTTAAGCATTAGCGCTGTTTCGTGCGCGTTATTTATCGTCGGAGTCATCGCGGTTATCGCGGCAACATCCGCTGAAAACCGGGAGATTTTTTCCCGCACCGCGCTCTCGGTAAACGGCTCGACCTCAAAGTCCCAGATGCAGACCTGATACCCCTTTGCCTTGAGGAAAGCGGCCAGATAGGCAATATTGACCGGCTCCTGAATCAATATCTTCTCAAAGGCGCCGCTGATTTTGGGAGGTCGAATGAGTGCTATATTCATAGAGATTTAATGTAACACAGCCGGATTTTTATGTCAAATTGTGCTGTATCGGCTTTTATGTTATACTATTTTATATTTTGAAATTTGGATCTTTCCGTAGTAAGGCGGATTAAAATTGAAATTAATGCTTTTAAGACTGTTTAATCGTTTAAAACGTTCGTTTGTAATTCCTTTTTATCACAACCGGGCGGTGAAGTTTCTGCTCTACGCCTATTATAAAATAATCGCGCGTTATTTCCCGGCAGTTGTATTTTTGTTTGACTCTACGATGATGATTGCCTTGAATTATAATTGCCAGTGCAAATGCGCGCATTGTTATGCCTCATACAGAAAGGATGATTCTAAACAGGAATTGACCCGCGAGGAAATTATCCGGGTTATAGATGAAGCAGTGAGTATGGGTGTAAGTGAAATTCATTTTCTCGGCGGAGAGCCGCTGCTTGCCGGACATATTTTTGATATAATTTCCTACGCGAGGGAAAAGGGGATGATAACCCGCATTGATACCAATGGTTTTTTGCTTAATGAGGAGAATGTTTCCCGTTTAAAAAAAAGCGGCATAGACTTTGTCGGCGTGAGCATTGACAGCGCTTCCGGGGATATCCACGATGGTTTACGCGGAGTGAACGGGCTTTTCGAGAAGGCGGTTCAGGGGATATCTCATTGCCGGGATAGGAATATAGAAGCGTATATCTCTACTTATGCCGTGAAAAAATCTTTGCAGGATGGGTCTTTAGACCGGCTAATCGCTTTAGCCGGCGAGTTGGGGGTGTGTTTGAGAGTCCTTTCGCCGATACGCAGCGGAAGATTTACGCAGCGGGATGATGTGATGCTGGGAGAAAAAGAGATGAAGTTGTTACGGCAGAAGCTGAAGCATAACAAGGTATTCTGGGAAATAAAATATATTGATGATGAGAATATCCCCTTTCTTTGCAGCGCGTTTAAAAGAATGTGGTTTTATGTTTCCGCTTACGGAGATGTTCAACCGTGCTGTTTTATGCCCGTGCCTTTCGGCAATGTGCGGCAGGAGCCTTTGCCGGCAATCCTGAAACGCATGTGGGATTCGGAAATGATAAAAAAAAGAAAAGAATGGAATGAATGTCCTTTAAATGACAAAAAATTCAGGGAAGAATACGCGCATCTTTTTAAGGGAGCATAAATTATTTTTTGTTGAGCGCCTTTAAAATTAAATTGAGCGGTTTTAAAAGGAAAATCTTATGCCGGGGCTGATTAAAAAGAAAATAAAAAATGTTTTGCTCATGTATCCGCCGGGGAAAGTCCTCAGAGGCCATTTTCAACACTGCGAATCGCCATTAGGGCTGGCCTACCTTGCGGCGGTTATTCGGAATGATTTTGATGTGCGGATTATAGACGGCAGAGCAAAGTTTCAAACGATTACTTCCCGGAAGAGCAAATGGGACTATTACGGCTATACCTTAGAAGAAATTATTCGAAAAATCACAGCTTACGGACCGGACGTTGTTGGTATTAGCTGTTTGTCTTCTTTTCATTTTCCAGAAATCAGTAAGCTTTGCAGGCTTATTAAAAAAAATGACCAAAAAATCATAACAGTTCTCGGAGGCACTCACCCTACATTTTTAGCAGAGGAGACGATGTCTAAGAATGGTGATATTGATTTCATTATTTTAGGGGAAGGGGAAGATTCATTTAAACTATTGCTGCAGAAGATAGATACAGGCCAAAATTATACAGATATTGACGGGCTGGCTTTTCGCAAAAATGGTTCTTTTGCGATTAATCCGAAGACAAAATTTATTAAAGATCTTGATGTCCTGCCGTTTCCGGCAATTGACCTGCTTCCGTTAAAGTTTTACGAAAAAAAAGGCGTGCCTTTTAGCATCACCTTTAAAAGCCGGAAGAATGCTTCTGTCCTGACAAGCCGTGGTTGTACGTCAAAATGTATTTTTTGTGCAACAAATAATTACTGGGGTAATATTTATCGAGGTCGTTCGGCGAAGAATGTTTTGGATGAGATCGAGGTTTTGGTTAAGCAATACGGAATAAAAGAGATACAGTTTGTCGATGATAATTTAACGCTTGATAAAAAACGGGCTCGGCAGATTTTTCAGGGAATTATAGACCGCAGGTTTAAGGTTTATTGGTCGGCGCCGAGCGGAATCGCGATGTGGACAATCGACGAGGAGATGCTTGAACTTATGAAGGCAAGCGGATGTTATGAGGTAAACATTCCTTTTGAAAGCGGAAACCAGGAAGTCTTGGATAAAATAATTAAAAAACCGTTAAATCTAAAACACGCAAGCTCTATGGCAGAAAAAATGAAAAAATTAGAAATACAGGTTAATGGATATTTTATCGCGGGGTTGCCCGGGGAAAAAAAAGAACATATATTGAATACGTTTGACTTTGCTAAGAAACAAGACCTTGATTGCGCATGGTTTTTCATTGCCAATCCTGTGCCTGGTTCTGAACTATACGAGATTTGTAAAAAGAAGGGCTTCTTGAAGGAAGATTTTTCCTTTGAGGATATCGCATTTGATTATGCTAATATAGAAACTGAAGACATGAGTTCCCGTGAGGTCGAAAAGCTGGTGTTGTCGCAATTTAATCTTTATCTGTTGACGCTGTTATTTCGTCATCCCATCCGTTTTTTTAAAAAGTTTTTTACGATGATTGTCACGCATCCGGTTATGACAATACGGACCACGCTTGCGGATATTAACAGAATTATAAAACAATGATAATCTCGAGCCGGGATATAAAAAAAATTCTTCTGATTTTTCCTCCCGTGGTTTTTTCCTCGGAAAGCCCAAAGCAGATAATGCCGCCTTTGGGGATAACGTATCTTGGCGCTTTTTTACGCAATGATTATGATGTACGGCTGCTTGATGCTGCTGTAGAAGGCTATAATTCAGAAAGGAAGATAAAGGGGGAATTTCTTTGCTACGGACTGTCCATAGAACAGATCAAAAATCATATAAGCAGATTTGATCCGGGCGCAGTCGGGATTTCTTGTCTTTACTCCAGCCAGTTTTCCGTGGTAGCGCAGATATGCGAAGCTGCAAAATCAGTATCAAAGGATATCATCACTGTTATCGGCGGCACGCATCCCACCTTTTTACCGCATGAGTGCTTAAACGATCAAAACATTGATTTTGTCGTGCTCGGGGAAGGTGAGAAGCCTTTTAAATTACTTATGGATTCTATTTCATCGGGCGATGATTTTAGCCTTATAGACGGGATTGCTTTCCGAGATAACGAAAAGGTGAGGATAAACCCCCGGGCGCGCTTAATTGAAGATATTGATTCAATTCCAATGCCGGCAAGAGATTTGCTTCCTTTAGAAAAATATTTTCGTATTGGGCTACCCATGGGGCTGATTAGCCGTCAGTCTCCGGCAATGAATATGATTACCTCCCGCGGTTGTCCTTTTCAATGCGCTTTCTGCAGTTCCTGTCATTTCTGGGGCAGAACTTACAGGCCGCGTTCAGTTAAGGGCGTGCTCAAAGAAATGGAACACCTTAAATCCATTGGTATTCGAGAACTTAAATTTTTCGATGATAACCTGACTTTAGATTCTCAAAGGGCAAAAGATATTTTCCGCGGCATGATCGAACGCGAATTTAACTTTAGCTGGAATACTCCCAATGGGATTGCCGCGCAGACACTTGATGAAGAAATGGTCAGCCTTATGAAACAAAGCGGTTGTTATGAGCTAACGCTTGCGGTTGAAAGCGGTGATGAACAGATATTGCGTGATGTCCTGAAAAAGCCTACAGATTTGCGGCAGATAGTAAGAACAGTAAAACTGATTAAGGACTATGGGATTGATACATATGGTTTTTTTATGATCGGCTTTCCTGGAGAGTCTAAGGCTCAGATTTATCGTACCCTGGAGTTTATGGATAAGATCAGGCTGGATAGAGTTTCCTTGTTTATCGCGAATCCTTTGCCGGGAACTGAAATATATGATTACTGCAAAAAAAAAGGCTATTTCAAAGACAATAAAGATGATACCTGTTTCGATTACTTCAAGTCCAAATTTCAGACAGAGGAGTTTGACGGCAATTTTCTTGAAAACTTAAGGCGAAAATGGTACTGGACATATAATCTTAAATTAATTTTAAGAAATCCGTTTAAATTTTTCAGTAAATATAATATGTTTATATTTAAGAAGCCCTTGTTTGTTTTGCGTACTATTTTTGATAAACTTGTTTTTCCCACTCTAAAATTATGGATATGGAAAAAAAAGAAATAAAGTATTTACGGCTCAAAGAACTATTCTTTGTTTGGGGAATCTTTCTTGTCGGGTTTTTTTTACGATTAGTATACCTTTACCAATACAGGAACTCGCCTTTTTTTACAAGCCCGATTATTGATGCTCTTTCTCACTATGGTGGGGCTTTACGTCTTTCTGCGGGGGACTGGTTTGTTAAAGGGGTTGTTATGCCAAGGGTTCCGCTCTATATTTATTTTCTGGCGTTACTTTTTAAATTTTTAGGTAAGGGCTTTGTTGCTGCCCGTGTAGCGCAGATGATCATGGGAGCTTTTAACTGTGTGCTGGTCTATATGCTGGGTAAAAAAGTGTTTAACCGTTGCATCGGCGCATGGGCTGCGCTTGTCTGCAGCCTTTCCGGGGTCTTGATCTATTTTGACGCGGAGTTTCTAAGTGTCGGCCTGACAATCTGCCTTAATCTTATTCTTCTGCTTGCGCTTTTGCGCTGCATGGAAAAACCCGCCTTATGGAAATGGGCCAGCTGCGGTGTACTCTTCGGCATTAGCCTGCAAACCAGCGTGAATATCATTATGTTTTTTCCGATGCTTTGCGTTTGGGTATATTTCTTCAGCTTGGAAAAAGAGCAGAAACAAGAGCAAACGGCAGTGCCTCCACAAAAACTCGCAGGCAAGCTGAAGATAATCGTTAATAAAATTGCCTTTCAGTCGGTGATTTTTCTTTTTCTGGGCACTGTTTTGTCGGTGCTGCCTTTTTCTTTACGTAATTATCTGGGAGGCGGAAACTTTGTCCTGCTTTCTTCCTCAGCCGGCATCAATCTTTATATCGGCAATAATCCTATGGCTGACGGGAAGAGCGCGGTGCCGCCGACACGGGATTTTTCTTATAAGGGCTGGGAGGATAATGTCTGGGTTTCTTCCATAAAAGCGGCAGAACGCGCTACCGGAAGAAAGATGCAGCCTTCCGAGGTTTCCAATTACTGGATGATAAAAACAGGGGAATATGTTTTTACTCAACCGATGCATTTTATAGGCCTGCTGATGCGTAAATTCTATTACCTGTTCAACGGCTATGAAATTCCGGAAAACCAAAGCATCTATTTTTTCCGGTTATGGTCGCCGCTGCTGCAGATGCTGGTTTTTGCGCATCCGCTCATTTTGTTTCCGTTCGGCATAATTTGCCCCTTGGCGCTGCTCGGCATCGGGGTTTCATTTAAAAGAGATAAGGGAATCATGCTGCTGATTTTATTTATTGCCGCGCATCTGCTGCTTATGCTCATCTTCTTTGTCGTCAGCCGCTACCGCGCGCCGATATTGCCGTATTTTATTATGTTCGCGGGTGCGGGGCTTTTGTGGTGGTGCCGTATTTTAAAAGAAAAAAAATATAAGGCCTTTTTTATTTCACTGGCTGTTTTCTTGTTAATGTTTATATATTGTAATTCGCGCTTGTTCGGCGTGGCTGATGAGGATACATCCCGCTGGTTTTTTAATCTGGGTACGGCATTTCAATATAAGGGCGATTATGCACGGGCGAAAAAGTCATTTGAACAGGCCTGGCGCATGAATCAAAATAATCCGGATACATTATACAATTTAGCCGTGCTTGAGCTTGAACGGGGGAATTTTGACGCGGCGATTAAGCATTTCCAAAAGGTAATCGACAAAGACCCCCAGGATACGGCCGCGTACACGAATATCGGCCTGGCATTGTCCCGTCAGGGCAAGACCGATGAGGCAATGCAGTATTACGGGCAGGCATTATCGATCGACCATGAGGACGTGGGCACAATGGTAAATCTGGCCGCTGCTTACGGTACAAAAGGTGATTTTGACGATGCGTTAAGGCTGCTTAAACAGGCACAGGAGCTTAATGAGAATTTTGCGCCGGTATTTAATCACCTGGGTATTATCTATGAAAATATGAGGCAGGATGACGCGGCTGAAGAAGCCTATCTTAAGGCGGTGGAAATAAACCCGGCTTATTTTGAGGCATATTATAATCTTGCTGCCTTTTACGAGCGTAAGGGCTCTAAGGACAAGGCGCGCAAGGCACGGGACAAGGCGGCAGAACTTTTTCCGCGGCGGCTAAGGCCTTGAGTGGATCTTCCTGTCTCCTGTCTCATCGCTGATAGCTCAGATGATAAGGATAGATAAATAGAGATTTCTAGAATATGTTCATGGCGAGAAAAAATAAAAATTTGGCGGATAATTGTAGAAATTTTAGCCACCAAGGCACCAAGGCACAAAGGAAAGATACCCTTACGGGCACAGGTATGAATTTTGAACCCTTGTCAGAAAAAGAGGAATCCATTGCTGAAAGAATTGTAGATGCAGCATATGCTCTGCATAAGAATTATTTTAAAATCCTGTAAATCTGCGTTCATCTGCGTCCCATGTCATTCTTGCTACTCCATATAATCTATCTACATAAACGCTGTTTTTGGTTGACCTTTTTCTAAATTTTTGATATATATATTGTTATGTCCTTAAAGTTAAAACCTTAGGTATTTTTGCAAAAAGCGAGGTGAATGTTCGTATGAGTAAGGATGTTTTTATCCATCATCGTCCTCAATGGAAGTCTCATATTGGATTTTTGCTGGCGGCTATCGGTTCCGCGATCGGGTTAGGAAATATCTGGCGCTTTCCCTATCTATGCTATAAGAACGGCGGCGGCGCGTTCCTTATCTCGTATTTTACGGCCTTGCTTATCGTCGGGATTCCGCTGATGATCCTGGAAATAGGCCTTGGGCATAAGATGAAAGGTTCGGCGCCGGCAAGTATGGCCGTTGTATCGAAAAAATGGGAGTGGCTGGGCTGGTGGCAGGTTATCTTTGTGATGTTCGGCATTATCATGTATTATTCGGTAGTCATTTCCTGGTGTTTGAATTATTTTTTCTTGTCTTTTAACGCGGGCTGGACGGATAACCCGAATGCCTTTTTCTTCAAGCAGTTCCTCATGCTCAGCGACAGCCCGTTTAATCTGCGGGATTTCCGTATGCCGATATTGTTTTCACTGCTGGGGGTTTGGGGGATGACCTGGCTGATTGTCTTCGGCGGCGTGCAAAAAGGCCTGGAACGCGCGAATAAGATATTTATGCCGCTGCTTTTTGTTTTAACCGCGGTGATAGTCTTATGGAGCATCCGGCTGCCGGGAGCAAAAGAGGGGATAATGCTGTATCTGCGCCCTGATTTCCCGCGCCTGCGCGAGCCGGGGGTATGGATAGACGCCTTCAGCCAGATTTTCTTTACTCTAAGCCTGGGATTCGGGATTATGATCGCCTATGCCTCTTACCTGCCGAAAAAGAGCCAGATTGTTAAGGATTCGTTTGTGATATGTATAGTTAACTGCCTGTATTCCTTGTTTGCCGGGTTAGGTGTCTTTTCCGTGCTCGGTTATATGGCGGGTACTTCAGGCAAGGATATCAGCGAGGTAGTCAGTGATTCAATCGGCCTTGCCTTTGTCGCCTATCCAAAGGCCATCAGCCTGCTGCCGCATTTTTCGAAACTTTTCGGCGTTATGTTTTTTGCCACACTGGTTATTGCCGGTTTATCCTCGGCGATTTCCATACTCGAGGCGTTTACCTCGGCGATTATCGATAAATTTCACTATCCGAGAAAAGTGGTGGTTTCGGTTCTCAGTGTGATCGGGTTTCTCGGCAGTATCATTTTCACGACGCACGCCGGATTGTACTGGTTGGATATCGTGGATCATTTCCTTACGCAATACGGCCTGGTGTTGGCGGGTATTCTGGAGTGTATTGCCGTGGGATGGATATTTAAAACAAAGCGCCTGCGCGAACACATCAATCATTTCAGTGATTGGAAGCTGAATAAGTGGTGGGATGTGTCCATACGCTTTATCTGTCCGCTGGTGTTGATTATCCTTTTTATTTCGTCGCTGGTGCAGGAGCTGGCGAAGCCGTATGGAGGGTATTCCTGGGTGGCAATCATTATGATCGGCAGGGACTGGCTTATTTATACGTTGTTCTTTGCGATTATCGTTGCCGCGCATCCGTGGAAGGTTGAGCCGAAAGACAGAATAATTAATGAATAATTTTATTATTAACCAGGCGAGGGAGGGTATAGACAATGGAAAGATACGCGGAAAATATGATTCGTAATGTGGTCTTTGTTTCTCATTCCGGGGCGGGAAAGACAACCCTTGTCGATTCCATGCTTTTTGCTGCGGGCCAGGTTACCCGGCAGGGCAGCGTTGACAGCGGTAATTCGATTAGTGATTATGACCCGATAGAGATAGCGCGCAAAATTTCCATTAATACTTCTTTACTGCATTGTATTTCCGGCGGTACGAAAATTAATATGCTTGATACTCCCGGTTATGCCGACTTTATCGTGGAGCTGCGCAATGCCGTGCCTGCCGCGGAGGCTGGTATCGTGGTGATCAGCGGAGTGGACGGTATAGAAGTTGGTACTCAGCGTGCCTGGGGAATTCTTGATGCCAATTCTCTGCCGCGGGCAATCTTTATCAATAAGTTGGATAAGGATAATTCCGATTTTTACGGTATCGTGGATACTATACGCGCTGTTTTCGGGGACAGGTGTACTCCGGTATTTCTTCCCATAGGCAGTATCTCAAGCTTTAAAGGAATAATCAGTCTTCTTTCTAAGTCAGGATGGAGCGGCCTTTCCGCGGAACAGCAGGCGGAGGCAGGGAAATACCGGGAAAAACTGGTGGAGATTATCGCCGAATCCGATGACGCGCTGGTGGAAAAATATCTTGGCGGCGAGGAATTAAGCGATGCGGAAATTGATAACGCGTTTAAGACGGCGCTAAAACAGCAGCAGATTGTGCCGATATTCTGCGGCAATCCGCTTGCGCAACTGGGCATCAAGGAATTGATTAGCGCGATTATTGCCTATTTTCCGGCAGCGGCAAGCACTACGCAGGTGGACGCGTTTGACGCGCGGACAAAAGAAAAAAAGACGGTTATTGCCGATAGCAGCCGGCCTTTTAGCGCGTTTGTGTTCAAGACGATTTCCGACCCTTATGTCGGACAGTTGAGTTTGTTCCGGGTGGTCTCCGGTGTGTTGAATTCGAATACGGAATTTTTTAATGTGGAGCAGGACACTGCGGAGCGTTTCGGCCAGATTTATATAATGCAGGGCAAGGAGCAGCTTTCGGTGGAGAGTGTTTGCGCCGGCGATATCGCGGCGGTGGCGAAATTGAAGAATACGCATACCGGCGACAGCCTTACCGATGCAAAGCACCCGTTATTGTTTAATAAGAAAGTATTCATGGAACCGGCGATATCGTTTTCCCTGAAGCCGAAGACGCGCCAGGATGAAGAAAAGATTTCGCAGTCATTGGCAAAGATGACTACCGAGGACCAGGGTCTGCGTGTTTCCCGCGATTCTCAGACCAAGGAGCTGATTCTTTCCGGCATGGGAGATATGCACCTGGAAATCGCTATCGAGCGCTTAAAACAGCGTTATCACGTGGAAGTGGAGGTGGGAATGCCGAAGGTTCCTTATAAAGAGACGATAAAGAAGTCGACAAAGATTCATCAAAAATACAAAAAACAATCCGGCGGCAGGGGGCAGTATGCCGACGTATGGCTGGAGCTGCATCCGCTTGCGCGCGGACAGGAGTTTGTGTTCCTGGATAAAGTCGTCGGCGGTGTTGTGCCGCGCCAGTATATCCCTTCCGTGGAAAAGGGCGTGCGCAAGGCACTGGGCGGCGGCGCGATTGCCGGGTATCCGCTTGTGGATTTAAGCGTGACCATCTTTGACGGTTCTTATCACGAAGTGGATTCTTCGGATATGGCGTTTCAAATCGCCGCGGGTATGGCGTTGCGCAAAGGCGTTGTGGAGGCCTCTCCGATCCTCCTGGAACCGCTAATGGACGTGGAAATCGTTATTCCCGACGAATACATGGGCGCGATTAACGGCGACTTAAGTTCGCGCCGCGGCAGGGTGCAGGGCATGGAACTGTCCGGTAAATATGAGAAGATAAAGGCGCAGGTGCCGCTCTCCGAGATGCTGCGTTATGCTACGGAACTGCGCTCGATGACGCAGGGCAGAGGCTCGTACTCAATGACTTTTTCTCATTACGAAGAGGTTCCCGGCCGCATCGCGGAAAAGATAATCGCGCAGGCGAAATTTGAACATGAACATGAGGAATAGACCTTTTTCATGTATGAGATTATTGTTTCGAAAAAAAATATCTTTCGCTTCAGCTAGGGCGTTTACCCCGTTAGAGAAAGCTACCGACGAAGTCGGTGGTGGGAAAAATATAGACGCTGCCGGTGGTTTAATGCCAATGTCAGCGGAAACCGTTAGGGAACGAAGTTCTCTAACGGGGTTTACGCTTATTGAGATTATTATTGCCCTGACCATACTCGGCATCGGGCTTATTTCCGTGATGGCATATCTGCCGGTAGCGCTGGATGCATCACGGCGTGCCTCGGATTTGACGAAGGCAACCCTGCTTGCGCGCGAATGGATAGAGAATGTGCGCGCCGCGGCCTATGATGATATAACTAAAGCCGATACTAAGATAACCGATTTTGTCCCATCCGCGGAATACGCGGGATTTGAGTATAAGATAGAGATTAATCCTACGGGCGCGGCGACGTTCAAGGATGTTAAGGTAACCGTGCGCTGGAGGTTAAAGGGGAAATTATTAGAGGAGTCGTTTCAAACAAGAATCGCCAAGTATAATCCGGGATAATCGGTTAATGTGCAATACGGAACAGAGGAATAAATATAACATATAAAACAGGAGAGATCGTGTATGTCGGGACATTCAAAATGGGCAAGTATTAAACACAAAAAGGCAGCAACAGATTCGAAACGGGGAAAGGTCTTTACGAAATTGATTAAGGAACTGACGGTTGCCGCGCGTTTCGGCGGCGGCGGTAATCCGGACGCCAATCCGCGCCTTCGCCTGGCGATAAGCCGCGCGAAAGAATCGAATATGCCTAAGGACAACATCGAAAAGGCGATTAAAAAAGGCACGGGTGAATTGCCCGGCGTCATATACGAGGAAGTAACGTACGAGGGCTATGGCCCCGGCGGCGTGGCGATGCTCGTGGACGTGCTCACGGATAATAAAAACCGCGCCGCGTCCGAGATCCGTAATATCTTTTCGAAGAGGGGCGCGAACATGGCCGGAGCCGGGTCCGTAAGCTGGATGTTTCAGCCCAAGGGGATGATTATCGTTGAGAAAAAAGAGTGCGCGGAAGATAAGCTGATGAATATTATCCTGGAAAACGGCGCCGAAGACATGACTGTTCAGGATGAAACGTATGAAATCAGCACCGCGGTAAAGGATTTTGAAAACGTGAAAAAGGCCGTGGAAGACAATGGTGTTATTGCCGTCTCCGCGGAAATAACCAAGGTGCCGGCAAACACGGTAAAGATAAACGATAAGTCCACGGCGCAGCAGATACTAAATCTTATCAGTACCCTGGAAGACCACGACGACGTGCAGAATGTTTACGCGAATTTCGATATCCCGGATGAAATATTAAAAGAGATTGAGGTATAGGAAATACATGCGCGTCTTGGGAATAGATCCAGGTTTGCAATGCACCGGATACGGCCTGATCGAGGCCAAGGCAGGGAGAATGGTTCTGCTGGAAGCTGGGGTTGTCCGCAGTTCGTGTAAAGAGCCCATGAGCCTCAGGCTGGATAAGATTTATAAAGGCCTGCGCCAGGTTATTGAGATTTATCGTCCGCAGGTAATTGCCCTGGAGGAATTGTATTCACATTATAAAAATCCGCGGACAGCGATTCTTATGGCGCACGCGCGCGGCGCGATTTGCCTGCTGGCAGGACAGTCGCGTATTCCGGTTGCCGGTTACGCGGCAAAAAAGGTGAAGAAGGCGGTTACCGGCACAGGCGGGGCAAAGAAACTGCAGGTACAGAGAGTGATTAAAGAAATGTTGGGATTAAAAAAGGACCCGGCGCCTTATGATGTTGCCGATGCGCTGGCCTTGGCGATTACGCATATAAATGTAACAAAGAGGCAGTTATGATTTGCAGGATTTCCGGTAAGATTATAGGTAAGGAAGAAAATTCCGTATTGCTTGAGGTCAACGGTATCGGCTATGAGGTGCTCCTGCCTCAGGGCATTATGCGCTCTCTAGCGCAGAATGAGACCCATGCGGAATTTGTCACCTATCATTATTACCAGACCGACCCTTCCAAAAGTATTCCCATTTTAGTGGGATTTTTGAACGAAGTGGAAAAAGAGTTTTTTGAGAAATTTATTACCGTATCCGGCATCGGTCCCAAGGCGGCAGTAAGAGCAATCAGCGAGCCGATATCCGATATCGCCCGCGCGATAGATGCCGGGGATGTTAATTTTTTAAAAGCGCTTCCCGGTATTGGCAATCAGCGCGCGCGGGAGATTGTCGCCAAACTACAGGGCAAGGTCGGCAAGTTTGGCTTGATACGCTCTTTGCCGCAGCAGGCAATAAAAAAAGACGAAAAGGCGGATATTGAGCAGGAGGCCTTGTCCGTGCTGCTGCAGCTGCAGTATAAGCGCCCGGAAGCGGAAACAATGATTAAAAAGGCGATGGAGAGAAATCCCCAGGTCAAAAATGCGGAAGAATTATTAAATGAAGTCTATAGACAGAGATCAGCTCAATCCGAATAACGAAGAGGAAAAATTGCTGCGCGAGCCGGTGCTCTCGCAGGAGGAGACCGAGGAAGATATTGTTCTTAATCTTTCTTTGCGGCCGCTGAAATTCAACGACTTTATCGGACAGGATAAGATTAAAGATAATCTTAATATCGGTATCCAGGCCGCGCAGGCGCGGCATGAGCCTTTGGAACACCTGATCTTTTCCGGGCCGCCGGGGCTGGGCAAGACGACACTGGCGCATATTATCGCCCATGAGATGGGCACGAAAATTACGACGACCTCCGGGCCGGCGATAGAACGCGCCGGAGACCTTATCGGCATACTTACGAATCTCGAGCACGGCGATATTCTTTTTATCGACGAGATACACCGGTTGTCGAATATAGTGGAAGAATTTCTTTATCCGGCGATGGAGGATTACAAGATAGATTTCATCATTGATAAGGGGCCATACGCGAAGACGATTAAGTTCAACCTGAAACCGTTTACGCTGATTGGAGCGACGACGCGTTCCGGGCTGCTTACCGGCGCCCTGCGCAGCCGCTTCGGCATGTATTACCACCTTGATTTTTATCCGTGGCCGGAGCTGGTGAAGATTGTTAAGAAATCGGCAGAGGTATTGTCCATGCCCCTGGATGAAGAGAGCGCGGAACTGATCGCTCGCCGCTCCCGCGGCACGCCGCGCGTGGCAAACCGCCTTCTTCGCCGAGTGCGCGACTATTCTCAGGTTAAGGAGGACGGCAGGATAAATCCCGCGGTATCGGAGGCAGCGCTTAACCTGCAGGGGATAGACAGTCTTGGGCTTGATGATATTGACCGCCGCGTGCTGGCGGTGATAATCGATACTTATGAGGGAGGGCCGGTGGGCATAGAATCCCTGGCCGCGACCTTGAACGAAGAAAGCGATACGATTGTCGATGTGGTTGAGCCGTATCTTTTAAAGATAGGACTGTTGAAACGCACGCCGCGCGGCAGGCAGGCAACGGAGGCCGCGTACCGGCATCTGGGAAGGCCTGGCCCGGATAAGACGCAAAAGGGGTTGTTTGAGGATGAGTGAGCAGGATATCGTACTGCATATTTGCTGCGCGCCCTGCCTGATTTATCCCTTCCGGAAGTTAAGCGGAGCCGGCTTTGCGATTAAAGGTTTTTTTTATAATCCGAACATATATTCCGCACAGGAATATGCCTTAAGAAAACAGACGCTGCAAGGTTACGCGCAGAAGATTGACTGCACGGTTTGTTTTTTCGAGGATGATGCGCAGGATGAATTTACGCGGATGATTGCCGATAGCGCGCAGCGGCCGCAGCGCTGCCGTATATGCTGGTATCTGCGGCTTAAAAAAACCGCCGAATACGCGAAACGGATAAACGCCGGTGTTTTTTCCACGACCTTGCTGGTGAGTCCATATCAGGACCATGTGTTGCTGAAAGAGGCCGGAGAAATGGCCGCGCTGGATACGGGCGTTGATTTTTATTATTGCGATTTCCGGCAGGGGTATCAGGAGGCCGTAGGCATTTCCCGGCAGGAAGGATTATACCGCCAGAAATACTGCGGATGCAATCTTAGCCGCGAGGAACGCAGAGTCAAAGTTTTATAAAAAATTGGATGAAAACATGAATCAGATAAGTCAGATGGGAAAGCTTTTTATTGTTGAGTGCGCTGCTTTCTTTTATATTGTGGCTAATTTCCAGGATTAAAAAGTGAATATACGGGAATTCGATTATTATCTGCCGCAGGAGCTGATTGCCCAGTTTCCGAGTGAACGCCGTGATGAATCACGGCTTTTATGTATAGATCGCAGCAGCAAAACGATAAGGCACGGCTGTTTTAAGACGGTTATTGATGAGCTGAACGCGGGCGATGCCCTGGTGCTTAATGATACTAAGGTCAGGCCGGTGCGGCTGATCGGCAGAATCGGCACCAGGCAGGTTGATGTCCTGCTTGTTGAACGCCTGGCAAAAAATTCCTATCTGGTGAAGGCAAAGCCCGGAGCAAAGTTTAAGCCGGGCACGGAGGTTGTTTTTAGCCCGTCTAGGATTACGGCGCGGTGTGTGGAAGATGACGCGGCCCGGCGTAAGGGCATGAAGCTTTTGGAATTTCAGATGGAAGAGGACATTGAGACGCTGTTGGACAGTGTGGGATTAATGCCCCTGCCGCCGTACATCAAACGTGCGGTAAAGGAAAGCGACGCCGCGCGTTATCAGACGGTATACGCGAAAAATTCCGGGGCAATCGCCGCGCCTACGGCCGGGCTGCATTTTACACAGGAGATATTGGACAGCCTGTGGCAAAAAGGCGTGGCGTTAATATATCTTACTCTGCACATCGGGCTGGGCACGTTTACTCCGGTACGCGCGGAAAATATCAAAGAGCATAAGATGCATGCGGAATCCTGCGAATTGCCGCAGGATGCGGCGCGTGAGATCGAGCGCATCCGGCGCTCGGGAGGAAGAATCTGCGCGGTGGGCACCACTGTGTGCCGTGTGCTGGAGAGCTGTGCTTATATCGAAAATAGTGAATTGCGTTTTAAGCACGGCAAAGGGACAACGGATATCTTTATCTATCCGGGATATGAATTCAAGGCCGTGGATATGCTGCTGACGAATTTTCATCTGCCGAAGACAACGCTGCTGATGCTTGTGTATGCCTTTGCCGGAAGGGAGATAGCGCGGGAGGCGTACGCAGAGGCCGTAAAGGAAAAGTACCGTTTTTTCAGTTACGGGGATTGTATGCTTATAGCATAGGATTTAAAAAAGAATACAAGGGTATAGGGAGTTTAAAGATGGCATTTAAAATAGTTCATAAGGATAAGAATTCAAAAGCGCGCACAGGATTATTATATACAAATAGGGGTATTATCCAGACTCCTGTTTTCATGCCGGTAGGCACGCAGGCAACGGTCAAGGCCTTGCCTCCGAATGCGCTGGAAGAGCTCGGCTGCCAGATTATACTCGGCAATGCCTATCATCTTTATCTGAGGCCGGGGACGAAGATTATCCGCGCGGCCGGCGGCCTGCATAATTTTATGAATTGGCATGGCCCGATTTTAACCGACAGCGGCGGTTATCAGGTGTTTAGCCTTTCTCTCCTGCGCAAGGTTACGGACGAGGGAGTGAAGTTTCAATCGCATATCGACGGGTCCGTCCATTTTATCGGCCCGCGGGAATGCCTGCGAATACAGGATGACCTTGCTAGCGATATTTCCATGGTGCTTGATGAGTGCGTGGGGTATCCGAGTGATTATGACGAGGTAAAGATTAGCGTGCGGCGTACCCTGAATTGGGCGCGCTTGAGCCGGGAATTTAAAAAAAGCAATCCGGGCATGGTGTTTGCGATTGTCCAGGGCAGTACCTATAAGGATTTACGGCAGTATTGCGCGGAGGAATTGACAAACATGTCTTTTGACGGTTATGCCGTAGGCGGAGTAAGCGTGGGAGAGCCGGCAGAGCTGATTTATGAGATTATTGATTATACCGTTCCGCTTTTGCCGGAGAATAAGCCCCGCTATGTTATGGGCATGGGTACGCCGGAAGATATTCTGGAGAGCGTAGGGCACGGCGCGGACATGTTTGACTGTATTATCCCCACGCGTTACGGCAGGACCGGTAGCGCGTTTACCTCGCAGGGAAAGCTTAATCTGAAGAATGCCAAATACACGGAGGATTTTTCTCCCGTAGACGCGCAATGCGGTTGCTACCTGTGCCGGAACTTTACCCGCGCTTATGTGCGCCATCTTTTTTATGCCAATGAGATGCTTGGCCCCCAGCTTCTTTCTTTGCATAATATTGCCTTTTATATAAACATGATGATCGGAATCCGGCAGGCAATAGCCGAAGACAGGTTTATCTCTTTCCGGGATGATTTTCTTTGCGGTTACAGCCGGGCAAATGCGAATGACGTTTGATTGAAAGCCATTATATTTTTCAATCTTCGATTCCCGGTATTCAAAAATGGTATTCAAAAAAAAGTTGTCGATTTCCGATTTCATGCAGTATAATATTTTCATGAAGATACTGATAATAATATCGCTGAGTATAATAATTTTTCTTGCCGGTATCGGCTGAACATATGAAGGATGACCGCCGGTTTTTAGAAGAACGCAATTGGCAAACCGCATGGTTTGAATTTGAGGGCGGCCATGCGCCTGCACCGTTGGAATTGAATAGGCAGGCAGCTGCATGGATAGAAACGCATTGGCGCTGAATTATACCGGGTTAACTACTACGGGATGCGAGAGGCAGGCAAGCCGCGGTCTAAGTATCTATTTTCTATAAACAAAAAGGTAGCAAAATATTGCAATATATTGTATAATTATTCCGTTTACGTTTTTGTGAATAAAGGGAAAATGAAAATAAATTTATGGTATAGGAATTTCCTTTTTGGACGCAGATGAGCGCAGATTATCAAGATTTTAAGAATAAAGAGTTCAAGGAAATAAATTGATTAAGGCGCAGATGCATAGAATTTTTAAATCCTGATTTATCTGCGAAAATCTGCGTCCTATTAACTTGTTATAACGGCAAAGCAGGAGGAGGAAAGCAAAGTGGATTTTATTTCGGCAGTATATGCGCAGGGCGCTAATGAAGCAGTGCCGCAGGGGCAGGGAGGATTTTTGGTTTTGTTTCCCATGTATCTGATTATTTTTCTGGTTTTTTATTTTTTTCTTATCAGGCCGCAGCAAAAGCAGCAAAAGGAAAAGCAGGATATGGCCAGCCAGCTTAAAAAGAACGATGAGGTGATTACTGCCGGCGGCATTCACGGAACGGTGGTTAATGTTAAGGAAAAGACGATTGTGCTTAAGGTTGATGATAACGTGAAGATTGAGTTTGACAAGAGCGCTATTTCCACGGTTAAGAAAGCACGCCAGTCATAACGGGGACGCATTGGTTAAAATTTTCTACAGGAGGAAGAAATGCCGAAGAACATGAAAATAAAGTTGTTATTAACTGCTTTACTGGTATTGTTTTGTGTGTGGGTTATTTATCCGCTGCAGCAGAAGATAAATCTCGGGCTTGATTTGCAGGGCGGGATTTTTCTGACCTTACGCGTTGACCTTTCTAAACTGCCGGAAAAGGCAAGCGACGATTTGCGTTCCGATATTGTCGACCGTACGATTGAGATCATCAGAAGAAGAGTCGACCAGTTCGGCGTAAAAGAGCCGTCCATTTCCCGCCAGGGAGCGGATAGAATTATCGTGCAGCTGCCGGGTGTTACCGACCGCGTGCGCGCGCGCAAACTCATCGGTACAACCGCGCAGCTGGAATTCCGGCTTGTTGCCGAAGACGAAGAGAAGCTGCGCGAGGCGATAGGCGGGGATGTTCCGGCCGGATATGAACTGAAATATGATGAAGACGAGAAGGCGCTTTTGCTGGAAAATGTTGCGGTGATGACCGGAGACACCCTTTCCGGCGCGGTTATGAGCCGGGACCAGTACGGCAGGCCGAGCGTAAAGCTGGAATTTACGGATAAGGGCGCGCGGATGTTTTCTAATGTTACCGGCGCTAATGTCAACCGGAGACTGGCGATTGTCCTAGACGGGGAAATCTATTCCGCTCCGAGTATCCGGGAACGTATTTCCGGCGGAAACGCGGAAATTACGGGAAGTTTTAATGTGGAGCAGGCCAAGGACCTCGCCATGGTCCTGCGCACCGGCGCCTTGCCGGCGCCGATTGAGTTCGAGGAAGAGAGAACCGTGGGCCCGCTTTTGGGCGCGGACTCCATTAAAAATGGGGTGAACGCGACATTAATCGGCGGCATTGCCGTTATTGTTTTTATGGCCGTGTATTATTTTATCGGCGGTATCCTGGCTAATGTGGCGTTGATGCTTAATATATTAATTATTCTTGCCGCGCTTGTAATTCTGCGTGCAACATTGACCTTGCCCGGTATTGCCGGTATCGGATTGACGATCGGTATGGCTGTGGACGCGAATGTTCTTATCAACGAGCGTATTCGTGAAGAGTTGAGCCAGGGAAAATCCATACGTACGGCGATTAATAACGGATATAACCGTGCTTTCCCGGCGATTCTCGATTCAAACGTGACTACAATTATTGCCGCGATCTTGCTCGTATGGCTGGGCTCCGGGCCTATTCGCGGTTTCGGTTTGACCCTGATTATCGGTTTGATGGCCAGTATGTTTACGGCGATTGTCGTTACGCGCCTGTTGGTAGACATGCTTTCTTTGAAATGGAAAAATCTTCCGTTGCGCATGCTGCAGCTTATCCCGGCAACGAAGATAGATTTTATTAAACTTCGCTGGATATTCTATACGATTTCACTTCTACTGATCGGAGTCGGTCTGTTTATGTTCGTGCAGCGCGGCGAAAGTAATTACGGCATTGATTTTACCGGCGGCGCCATACAGGAATTTAGGTTCGAACGCAAGGTTGAAATTGACGAGCTGCGCGCGGCAATGGATGAAATCGGACTAAGCAGTGCGCTTATCCAGCAGGATAAAAAACATCCGGAAGATGTTATTATCAGAACGGAAAAAGACAGCGCGGACGCGATTACCGCGGAGTTCGAGAAAAAATTTCCGGATAATAAAGCGGAAATCCTGAGCGTGGAAAGCGTCGGCCCGGTAGTTGGCAGGCTTTTAAAGAAAAATGCGGCATTGGCCATGGCACTTGCGCTGCTGGGTATTTGTATTTATATCTGGATACGCTTTCGCGATTTGACATACGGGATTGCCGGGGTTGTGTCTTTGTTCCATGACGTGCTTGTGGCGATTGCCTTTTGCGCGCTGACGAACCGGCCGATAGATCTTTTGGTTATTACGGCGCTGATGACCGTTGCCGGTTATTCCATAAACGATACGATTGTTACCTATGACCGTATCCGGGAAAACATGCGGCTTATGCGTAAGACCACGTTCAAGGACGTCATCAATATCAGCATCAACCAGACGCTCAGCCGTACGGTGTTGACCTCGGTGACCACAATCTGCGTGGTTGTTTCGCTGCTGTTTTGGGGCGGAAGCATATTGCATGATTTTGCCTTTATTCTTTTAATCGGCCTTATCAGCGGGGTATACTCTACGGTTTTTATCGCCAGTCCGCTGATATATGGCTGGGAAAAACGATAGGCGCATGAGAAATATAAATTAGATAATAGCGGCCGGTGCATTTTTGCATACGGCCGTATGTCTTATGAGTATGTGATAAAGTCAAAGGTAAAAGGGGTATGGGTATGTATGTCATAATCGTGGGATGCGGCCGTGTGGGCAGTAAGCTGGCCCAGATATTGTCGCAGGAAGCGCATGATGTGGTGATTATCGATAAGGAGCAGAATTCCTTTCGGCGCTTGGGCGATACGTTTAACGGCTTGACCCTGTGTGGAAACGGGGTAAACCTTGAATTCCTGAAAACAGCCGGGATCGAGAAGGCAGATGTTTTTTGCGTCCTTACGGACGGCGATAATACCAACCTGATGGCCGCGCAAATAGCTAAGAAGATATTTAACGTGCCGAAAGTTTTTGCCCGCGTCTATGACCCGCAGCGTGCTTCAATCTTTTCTTCATTCGGTTTTGAAATCATCAGCGGCACGATGCTTATCGCTTCGATGCTCAGAGACAAGATTACGGACGCGAAATTTTCCAGCTATCTTGTGGAAACGCGCGAGTTGGAGGTTATGCGCATCGACGCGCGTGATGAATTTATCGGGAAAACGGCCGGGGCGTTAAATGTTCCGGATGAGTTTTCCGTTATTACCGTGATTCGGGCCGGCAGTACCTTGCTGCCGCAGCCGGATACCGTGATTGAAAAGAATGATGTTTTATTCGGCCTGGTAAAAACAGACCGTCTGGAAAATATCCGGAAAAAATTCAAGATATAAAACTGGAGAATATTGATGTGAGAATATTAATTGTCGGCGGCGGAAAAGTCGGTTATTATTTAGCAAAGCGCCTTAAATCCGATAAGCACGTGGTAAGCCTGGTGGAAAAAGACGCGGCGATATGCCGTAAGATATCGCGTGACCTGGATATCCTGGTCATCAACGGTGACGGATGCGACCGTAAATTTCTCGAAGAAGCGGATATTAATCATAGAGATGTTGTCGTGGCGCTGACCGGGGACGATGAGGATAATATTATTATCTGCCAGATAGCGAAAGAGCTTTACAATGTTTCCCGCACGGTGTCGCGTGTCAATGATTCCGATAATGAACATACCTTCAGCGAGCTGGGCGTTGATGTGCCCATTGATTCCACGGAGATTATCGCCAAAATTATCGAGGAAGAGGTGTCCTTTGCCGACCTGGCGACCTTGATGACCTTTCGCCGCGGCAAGCTGGCAATCGTGCGCGTTGACCTGGACAGCGCGTCTCCGGTGGTGGATAAGATGGTCAAGGACGTGGTCCTGCCTCCGGATTCCGTTCTCGTGGCAATTGTGCGCGGAGAAATGATGATCGTGCCGCGCGGGGACACGGTTTTTCAAAAGCGCGATGATGTTATTGCTCTCACGGTAGTAGAGAATAAACAGGAATTGCTGGAAACGCTGGTAGGCAAGATTAAAGGTTAACCCAAATATCTAAGACGATGATCTCGCGTAAGAGGAAATTAAAGAACGCTTTGAGCATTGCCAAGGGCATTGCCGTGGAGATACTCTACGCCTTTTTTCTGATGCTCAGCTGCGCGCTGATTTCCTTCAGCGTGTCTTTTTTTTGCGCGAGGTAACTTGATTTATTGTTATGTTATTGCTTAAATCCCGTCTTCAGGACCTGAAGATTATCAGCTATTATCTGGGCAAGATTTTTATTGCCGTCGGGGTGTGCATGCTTGCGCCGATGGCGCTTTCTTTTTTTCTCGCCGAATACAGTGTGGTCTATGACTTTGTCATCGGTTTTTCTCTCTCCCTGCTTCTGGGCTATAGCCTTTTGACCTTGTGTAAGACCGAAGAGGATTTAACCTGGACCCAGGGAATGGTAACCGTGGCGCTTACCTGGCTGATTGCCGCTTTATTAGGCGCGGTGCCACTTTTCTTAAGCGGCCATTACCGCTGTTTTCTTGATGCCTATTTTGAAGCAATGAGCGGATTCTCGACTACCGGGCTGTCATTGATTCAGGACCTTGACCATTTATCATTTGGCCATAACCTGTGGCGGCATTTGATGATGTTCATGGGAGGGCAGGGAATCGTGGTTTTTGCCCTCAGTTTTTTTGTCAGCGGGGCAAGCGGCGCGTTCCGGCTTTATGTCGGAGAGGGCCGTGATGAGCGAGTGCTTCCGAATGTAATCAGTACGGCACGCTTCATCTGGGGGCTGAGCCTTTTATATTTTATTATCGGCAGCCTGGTGCTTACGCTTATCGGTTTAAAAAACGGCCTGCCCTTGGGAATCAGCATCTTCGATGGTGTATGCCTGTTTATGGCCGCGTTTGATACCGGAGGTTTTACACCTCATTCTCAAAGCATCCTTTTTTATCACAGCCGGGCGTTTGAAGCGGCTACCGTGATTATTATGGTTTTGGGCGCGCTGAATTTCAAGCTGCATTACGAGCTATGGATGGGTAACCGGCAGGAGTTGAAAAAAAATATAGAGGTTATTGCTTTTTCATTGAGTGTATTGCTGATTTTTACGCTTTTGAGCATATATTTTGTGATGTCCGGAACATATCTGCATAAGGGCGGGTTATTTTTTAAGGGGTTTTATCAGCTTATTTCCGCGCATACGGGAACGGGCTATCAGACGGTTTACAACGGACAGATAGCGAATGAATGGGGAGATTTTGCGCTGATCATGATGATTATTGCTATGGGCCTCGGCGGCGGTATATGTTCAACTACCGGCGGGATTAAAATGCTGCGGCTGGGGGTTATCTGGAGCGGGCTTTCTTTGGATATAAATAAGCTTTTGCTGCCGGAATCAAGCGTACTGGTTAAAAAGATACATCACATCAAGGAAATCGTGCTGGAACCAAAGCTTGTGCAGTCGTCTTTTATTATCACTTTCTGTTTTCTTATTTTATATGTTTTCGGCGCGCTTGTCGGTGCGTTCCTGGGGTATCCTTTTTTACCGGCGCTGTTTGAATCCACTTCCGCGGCAGCGAACGTGGGGCTTTCCTGCGGAATCACCTGCGCGGATATGCCGGTATTGCTTAAACTTACTTATATATTTCAGATGTGGGCGGGCAGGCTGGAATTTATTTCTATATTTATTCTTGCCGGGTTTACTGTTGCATTTATTAAAGGAAAATGATAAAGTATATACGAATATTTTTACTTTTATGCGCTGTTCTCTGCTGCGCGGACGTTTATGCCCGGGCGGAAACTTTGCTTTACCGGCGGAGTGCTCAGCTGATAGAACAAGCGCTGGAATTGGACGAATCCACGGTGGTGTTTAAAGGCGAAGTAGTCGGACATATCCTGCCGCGCGGTAACTATGCGTGGTTAAACGTTTACGACGGCGATAACGCGATAGGCGTTTGGTGCCCGCTGTATATGGCCGCGCTGATTAAGCACACGGGAAGCTACAGTATGCGCGGAGATTCGGTGGCGCTCAGCGGGGTGTTTCACCGTGAATGCCGGGAACATGCCGGAGAGCTTGATATCCATGCCTTGACGCTAGAGGTTGTTCGCAGCGGAAGCAGTATTAAACATGATGTGTCGCCGCTAAAAAGGAAATTTGCGATTACCTTACTGGTGTTGGTTTTAATGTGCGGATTGTTTGTAATGGTAAGGAAAAGACGATGAAAGAAAAAATAGCTTGTTTTCAAAAATGTTTTATGAGCGGAGTGTGCGCGGAGAATCCGACTTTCCGCCTCATGTTAGGCTTGTGCCCGACCCTGGCTGTAACCGTTACCGCAGAGAACGGTATCGGTATCGGGCTTGCGGCGACATTTGTTTTGCTCGGCTCGAATATTATCGTTTCCCTTATAAAGGATTTTATCCCGGCCGAGGTGCGTATACCGTGTTATATCCTGGTTATCGCTACGTTTGTTACGATTACCAAGCTGGTATTGCAGGCGTATCTGCCGATGCTTTACAGCCGCCTGGGATTGTTTGTGGATATTATGGTCGTAAACTGTATTATTCTCGGCCGCGCCGAGGCGTTTGCCAGCAAGAATACGGTTTTTATGTCTATAGCCGATGCGCTGGGCATGGGTATCGGTTTTACCCTGGCTACCGGGCTTATCGGTTCGATTCGGGAAATACTCGGTTCAGGGAAATGGTTTGGCATACCGGTTATAGGAGAATTTTTTAACCCGGCGATAGCGATGATTCTGCCTCCCGGCGCGTTTTTTACCATCGCTGTGCTCATGGCGCTTATGAACAAGATGAATACTTTAAAGAAAGTAAAAACAGGTTAACTTACAAATGGATATTAATATTGCGCGTTTGGCGGGGATCGTTATCTCCGCGGTTTTTGTGAATAATTTTGTCCTCTCGCGGTTTCTCGGGCTTTGCCCGTTTATCGGTATCTCCAAAAAGCTTGATGTCGCCTTGGGGATGGGAATATCCATGACCTTTGTAGTGACGATGTCTTCGATGCTTACCTGGCCGATATATCACTTTGTGCTCATCCCGCATAACCTGCAGTACCTGAATATCATAACTTTTATTCTGGTTATAGCCTGTTTCGTGCAGCTGGTAGAGGTTTTTGTGCGCAAGTTTAATCCGGTTTTATATAAAGCGCTGGGTATTTATCTGCCGCTTATTACATGTAATTGCGTCGTGTTGTTCGTTACACTCCTGAACGCTCAAAACGAGTTATCCTTTTTGGAAAGCACGGTGCAGGGATTCAGCGCCGGTGTGGGGTTTGCCATGGCGCTTATTTTAATGACGAGTATAAGAGAACGCCTGGCCGGCGCTCCGATTCCGGAATTCATGAAAGGCGCTCCTATTGCGTTTATTATTGCCGGGCTTATGTCGTTCGCTTTCCTGGGGTTTAGCGGACTAATGGTAGAGTGAGAATCCGATGCTGAAAACAAAACTGCGTAGGTACTTTATAACCGGAATCGTCGTCTTATTGCCGGTTTTTATTACGTTTTACATCCTGTCCATTTCTATCCGTTTTGCCGATAACCTGCTCGGCCGTTATATCAACCCTTATATGAAACATATCTTCGGCGTGTCGTTTTTCGGACTGGGGTTGTTATCGATTGTTATCCTGATTTTTGCTGTCGGCATTTTAGCGACAAACGTATTTGTGAAAAGATTTGTTCCTTTTATCGAACGCTGGTTCCTGCGGCTTCCGATGGTTTACCGTATTTATCCTTCCGTAAAACAGCTGGTTAAGTTCTTTTTCAGCGAAGATAAAATGGCGTTTAGAAAAGTTGTCATTCTTGAATATCCAAAAAAAAATGTATATACGCTTGGTTTTCTGACGAACGAATTCTCTACGCGCCAGCCGGATGGGACGATGATTGAAACCGTATGCGTGTATATCTCTTCCGCGCCGAACCCGATCACCGGGTTTTTCGTGATTGTCCCTAAAAAAGACATTACCATGCTTGATATTTCTATCGAAGAGGCCTTTAAGATAATTATTTCCGGCGGTGTGCTTATGCAGAATAGTATTCTGATGGATAAGCTGGTGGTAAAGGATGATTGCCGCAGCGGCTAGATTTGGGTATAAGCGCTGATGGATTTGGGCCAAAACAAGGAAGGTAAGAATGAAGGTTTTTATTATCCATGCTTCAGCCGGAGCCGGACACCGCAAGGCCGCGGAAGCGCTGGAAAAGGCCTTTGGCCGCTATCCGGGCAAAGACATCAGCGTACGCTTGATTGACGCGCTTGACTATACGAACCCCTTTTTCAAAAAATCCTATTCGGCGGTATATATATTTCTCGTCAAGTATATCCCGTTTGTCTGGGGCATCTTTTTTCACCTGCTTAACTTTGCTTTCTTTGCGCCGCTTATCGGTTTTTTTCGGCATGCCTTCAATTCTTTTCAGGGCAAGCCGCTGCGGGAATTAATTTTGAAAGAGTCTCCGGACATCGTGATTTGCGAGCATTTTTTTTCCGCGCAGATGCTTTCTTATCTTAAGGCAAAGGGACTGTTTAAAGGAACGGTAATTTGCGGGGTAACCGATTTCGGCGTGCATCAATTCTGGATTAATAAGGGCACGGATTATTATTTAGTGGCCAGCGATGCTACCCGCGATGAGTTGACGGCCAAGGCTATAGACGCGGGAAAAATTATTGTAACCGGTATTCCCATCGAAGAAAAATTTTCCAAGGATTTGTCGAAGCCGCAAATGCGTACCCGGTTGGGACTGAACCCGGAAACGTTCACGGTGCTTGTCACCAGCGGGGGGTTTGGAGTGGGGCCGATAATGGAAATCGTTAAATGTATCGACCGCGTGCCGTTTGAGACGCAGATTGCCGTTATTTGCGGGGAAAATGAAAGGCTGGTGAGCCTGTTCTCGTCGCAGGCGTTTGAAAAAACGGTTAAGGTATTCGGCTACGTGCATAACATGGATGAGTTTATGACTGCTGCGGATGTGATTGTGAGCAAAACCGGAGGCCTTACGGTTTCCGAATCCCTGGCTAAGGCGCTGCCGATGCTGATATTAAAACCGATACCCGGACAGGAAAGCCGTAATGCGGAAATCATCGAGCAGTATAATATCGGGATGCGTCTGGGCAACGTAAAAGATACCGGACGCTGCCTGCAGCGCCTTTTGGACAATGACCAGGCTTTGTTAAAACAGATGAGAGAAAACGCGCGGAAACTGGCAAGGCCGGATGCCGCAGATAAGATGTGCCAATGGATAATCAAGACTTTCTTAGCGAAGAGCTGATTGGAACGCTTCAATCTCTAAGACATATGGTTGAGCTGGAAGAATATTTTGCCCGCGATTTTCTTGTCCCGGAGAATCCAGGGCATGATAAGGCTGTCCGGCTGGAACTATTGCGCCGGGAAACGGCAGATTGTAAGTGTTGCTCTTTGCATCAGAGCCGAACTAAAGTCGTGTTCGGTGAGGGCAATCCGGACGCGGAAATTATGTTTGTGGGAGAAGCGCCGGGGCGAGATGAAGACCTTGCCGGCAGGCCGTTTGTCGGAACTGCCGGACAGCTGTTAACGAAAATGATTCGGGCCATGGGCCTGCGGCGCGAAGATGTGTTTATAACCAACGTACTGCGCTGCCGGCCGCCGGGAAACCGTAACCCCTTACCGGAAGAGGTGGTGTGCTGCCGGCCTTATCTTTTTTCTCTGCTGCGTTTAATTAAACCGAAGGTGATCTGCACGCTGGGAAAATTTGCCGCGCATGCTTTGCTGAACGAAACACAGCCGATTACGAAAATCCGCGGAAACTTTTTCGAGTGCGAAGGCATAAAACTGATGCCGACGTTTCATCCGGCCTACCTGCTGCGCAATCCCGAAGATAAAAAGTTGGTTTGGCAGGATTTACAGAAGATTATGAAGTTCCTGAAAGGCGGGCCCTAATGCAAAAGCTGGTGGACGAGTTTTTGGATTACCTTACTTTGGAAAGAGGATTATCGCCGAATACAACCGCGGCCTACCGCAGGGATTTGAAAAAATTCTTTCTTTTTTACGGGGATAAAAGCCGGGAGCAGTCTTTGAGCCCGGCGCGTGACGACGTTCTTTCCTATATATACCGGCTTAAAGACAACGGGTTGAAGGCGACTTCTATTTCCCGTAATATCGTTACGCTTAAGGTTTTTTACCGTTATCTGGTCAGCCGGCAGTATATCCAGCAGGACCCTATGGAGCTGCTGGAATCGCCTAAGCTCTGGAAGTATTTGCCGGAATTTTTGTCCATAGATGAGGTGGAGAGATTATTAAAAGTCATCCGCGGCAAAAAGGTCAAGCACGTACGAGACCGCGCCTGTTTTGAGCTTATGTACGCGACCGGAATGCGTGTTTCGGAGCTGGTAAATCTTAAGGTCGGCGATATCGACTTAAAATTGAGTATACTCAAGTGTATGGGCAAGGGCCAGAAGGAGAGGATAATCCCCATTGGCCGGCTGGCGAAGGAAGCGGTCTCGGAATACATAAACACGGCGCGCGGCCGCTTTATAAGGCAAACAGACCCCCAGTATTTGTTTTTGTCTAAAAACGGCGCGAGAATAAGCCGACAGATGATTTGGAAGCTTATTCGCCATTACACGCTTTTGGCCGGGATAACCAAGCATATATCTCCGCACACATTGCGCCATTCCTTTGCCACGCATCTGCTGGAAAAAGGCGCGGATCTGCGTGTGGTACAGGAACTGCTCGGGCACAGCAATATATCCACGACACAGATTTATACCCATGTAAATAAAGAGCGGTTAAAGTCGATACACGAGAAATTTCATCCGCGGCCTTGACATTGTGTTCTTTTTGGAGTTAAATAAATCCTTTAGCAGTAAGACGCCCCCTTAGCTTAACGGATAAAGCACAGGCCTCCGGAGCCTGGGATGAGAGTTCGATTCTCCCAGGGGGCGCCAAGCAGATGTTACAGGTTCCAGGTTGCAAGTTGCAGGTGTCTAAAAACCTGTATAACCTGATGCTTGTAACTTGGGATCTATTCATGGATATTATTGTTACGCACGGCAATGCGGATTTTGATGCATTAGCAAGCCTGGTTGCGGCGAAAAAACTGTATCCGAAGGCGAAGATAGTATTACCGGCCATGCAGGAGCGCAGTGTGCGGGATTTTATCAGCCTGATCCGGGGCGGGGTAAAATTCGAGTTGGAAAAGGATATAGATTTTCGCAACATGAAGCGTTTGATTGTCGTAGATACCTGCTGCCGCAGGAGAATCGGCAAAGCCGCGGATTACCTGACAAACCCGGATTTGAAGATACATTGCTATGACCATCATCCGGCCCGGGATGCTGATTTGGCCGCGGAGAAAAAGATATACGGCAAAACCGGGGCAACCGTAACGTTACTGGTGGAGATTATAAAAAAACGCCGGATTGCGCTTACGCCTTTTGAGGCCACGGTCTTAGCGCTGGGAATATATGAAGATACGGGGTCTTTGACGTTTCCGACTACGACGCGTAAGGACATTGACGCGGTGGGTTTTCTGTTTGCCCAGGGCGCCAACCTGCGGCTGATATCTTCATATTTGAACCGCGCGTTGACGGAAGCGGAGATGCGGCTGCTCTCGGCGATGATTGAGGCTACGAGAACGTATACGGTTAACGGTATACAGATAGCCGTGGTTTGTGTTTCTGCGGGCGATGACTCAAGCGACCTTGCCTGGGTTACGCACAAATTGATTGAAATCGAAAATTTTAACGTTGTTTTCGCGCTGGTGCAGACGGCAGCGCGGCGGGTGCAGCTTATCGCGCGCAGCCGGCTGGAAGCGGTTGATGTCGCTAAAATCGCGCGTTTTTTTAACGGCGGCGGACATGCCAGCGCGGCCTCCGCAATAATAAAAGACCGCTCTTTGTTCGATGTGAACAAGCAGCTGATTGCCCTGCTGCGTAAAACCGTAAAGTCCGAGATATGCGCGCAAGAAATAATGAATTTTCCGGTAATGACGCTGTCTCCGTTGCAGAAGGTCGCGGAAGCCCGGAAGGTGATTGAAGAATTTAACGTCACGGTGATGCCGGTCGTGGAGGAGGGCAGGGTTATCGGGGTTATTTCGCGTAATGACCTGGCCCGCGCCGTACGCAACGGCTACAGCCATGCGCCGATTAAAGGCTATATGAAAAGAAATGTCATCATCGGTTCTTTAAAAACACCGCTTACGGAACTGCAGAAGGCGATGATTGAAAACAACATCGGCCGCGTGTTGATAATGAACCGCGGGAGATTGCAGGGTATCGTCAGCCGCTCGGATATCTTTAAGCATACGCATAAGGATATTTCCCTGGCGCCCGGCCGCAAAAGAACCGGCAGGAAAGAGGGCATCAGCTTAAGAACGAAAAATCTCCGGTCAAAGATGAACGCGGTGCTGCCGGAAAAAATCCGGGCATTGCTGAAAACCAGCGGCGCTATTGCGGATGAATTGAAAATCTCCGCCTATGCGGTAGGCGGATTCGTGCGGGACATTATTCTCGGCCGCGAAAACTTCGACGTGGATATTGTCGTTGAGGCGAACGCGATAAATTACGCGCAGGTTTTAGGCCGGGGTTTAGGCGCACAGATGAAGTCACATCAGCGCTTTAAAACCGCTAAACTGATGCTGCCGGACGGACTGCATATCGATATTGCCATGGCCAGAACGGAAAGCTACGCGCATCCGGCGGCCCTGCCGGTAGTGGAGTCGAGTTCGTTGTCGGAGGACCTGTATCGCCGCGATTTTACAATCAATACCCTGGCAATGGGTTTGAATAAAGATAATTTCGGCGTGCTTATTGACTGCTTCGGCGCGGAAAAAGATATAAGAGAAAAAAGAATCAGGGTACTGCATGACCTGAGCTTTGTCGAGGACCCGACACGCATCCTGCGTGCCGTGCGTTTTGAGCAGCGCCTTGATTTCGTTATCGATAAACATACGGAAAATCTGATTCGCGCCGCGGTTGACCTGGAGATGTTCGACCGCCTGCAGAAGTTCCGCATCGGTGATGAATTAATGCTCCTGCTGAATGAGCCGCATCCGGTCAAGGTTATCCGGCGCATGGCGCAGCTGCATGAGCTCAGGTTTATTCACCCGAAAATCCGGCTGAATAAAGCAATGCTCGGGATGCTTGAATCGGTTGACGATGTCCTAGGCTGGTATAAATTGACCTTTTCAGGGGTAGCGCTGCGGCAGTGGATTGTCTATCTGCTTGTAATTATCGACACGCTGAGCGCGGCCGAATGTACGGAGATATTCCGGCATTTCGGGTTTAAAAAAGCGGTTAAAGACTGTATCATGCTCGTAAAAGGCAGGGGGGCGCGGATAATCGGCGTATTGAGGAAAATGGACGCCCCTGCGGCGAGCAAGGTATATACGCTTTTAAAACCGCTGCCGGCGGAGGCCGTGCTTTTTCTCATGGCAAAGACGGATCAAATGAAGGTAAAGGAAATGATTATGCAGTTTCTGCTGCATTTTTCCGGGGTGTGTCTTTCCATAAGCGGGCATGACCTTAATAAAATTTATCCGAAGCCCGGGCCGTATTTCAAGCGGGTGCTGGAAAAAACCTTGTGTGCTAAGATTGACGGCATGATTTCCTCAAAGGAAGAAGAGCTGGAATACGCGAAAAAAGCATTAGCCGGCTTTGTTAAAAGTTTTAAGGGTGAAAAAGAAATCTAAAACTAAATCGATTTTAAAATGGAGATATGGTGATGTCACAGAGAAAAGATAAGGTCGCGGAGTTCATAAAACAGGAAGTAAGTAAGATAATTCACGATGAAATAAAGGACCCGCGGGTCGGTTTTTTAACGATTACCAAAGTTGAACTGACCGACGATTTGCGGTACGCCAAGATTTTTTATAGCATACTTGGCGACGAGGAGCAGAAGAAGGCGGCGCAGCAGGGCATGAAAAGCGCCTATAAATTTATCCGTAAGCTGCTGGGGGAGCGGGTGAAGCTTCGCTATACTCCGGATATAAGCTTCCGCGTGGATAATTCCATAGAGTACTGCTTCCATATGAATGAAATCTTTGATAAGCTGGAACAGGAGAGAAAACAAAAGGAAGGTGCAACTGATGATTAAGAAGCAGATTTTGGAGATTATAAAACAATATCAGCGGTTTTTGATTGTCGCCCATATCCATCCCGAGGGTGATTCTATCGGCAGTCAAATCGCGATGGCCAACTTATTAAAGACGTTCGGCAAGTCGGTACGCATTATTAACGCCGATGCCGTGCCCGGTAACCTGGCCTTCCTGCCGGGAATCGAGACGGTTGAAAGCGGCATCGACGCGGCGGTGGAGGATATTACCTTTGACGCGGCGGTTATCCTCGATTGCCCGACACTGGAAAGAATCGGAAAGGTAAAACAACTGCTCGGCAAGGGGGAATATATCATTAACATCGACCATCATATCAGCAATGAGCATTTCGGCAACATCAACTGGGTTGATTTCAAGGCCTCCTCCGTGGGAGAGATGGTTTACGGTCTGTTCAAAGGCAGTAATATCCCCTTGGACGGCGCCAGCGCGCAGTGTATCTACGTGGCGATCATGACCGATACGGGCTCGTTCCATTATTCGAATACTACGGCGGCAACGCATAAAATCGCCGCGGAGCTTTTGCAATACAACATCAATCCGACCAAGGTTTACGAGTATATTTACGAGACGAAATCGTTTGAAACGTTAAAGCTGCTCGCCGAGGTCTTGTCCAACCTGCAGCGCTCCAAAGACGGCAAATTCGTCTGGTTCAAGGTTACGGACGCGATGCTCAAAAGGAACAAGCTTTCGCACCAGAGCACGGATGACTTTATCGATTTCGTGCGCATGGTCGAAGGCGCGGAGGTCGTTGCCTTCCTGCGCGAAGTCAGCCATGGCAACACGGTAAAGGTGAGCCTGCGTTCAAAGACGGATATCGACGTGAATAAGCTGGCGAAGCATTTCGGCGGCGGCGGGCACTACGCGGCGAGCGGCTGCGTGATTGAGAAGAACATGGAAGAAGCGGAAAAGCTTCTTTTGCGGCAGATCAAAAAGATTTTCCAGGAGCAAAAACAGGGATGAGAAGCGAAGGGATTTTACTGGTTGATAAAGCCCAGGGAATGACCTCGCATGACGTTGTGAACATCCTGCGCCGCAAACTCGGTATTAGGAAGATCGGGCACACGGGTACGCTTGACCCCATGGCTACCGGGCTTTTGATTATGCTTATCGGTAAAGCCACGAAAAAGGCGCAAAGCTTTATCAATACCGACAAGAAATACGACGTGCGGCTGACCCTGGGCGTGACAACGACAACCGCGGACAGTACCGGTACGGTAACCGGGCAGGAGCCGGTGCGGGATTTTTCGCGGCAGGAGATTGAAGAAGTTTTCGGCGGCTTCCAGTGCCGCATACAGCAGGTTCCGCCGATGGTCTCCGCGAAAAAAATCAACGGAAAGAAGCTGTATAAGCTGGCGAGAAAGGGAATCGAAGTCAGCCGTCCGGCGCAGGAGATTACGATTTTCCGCATACATATCGAAGATATTCAGCTGCCGCATATCCATTTTAACGTGCATTGCTCAAAAGGCACTTACGTGCGCACCTTATGCGAAGATATCGGAAACCGGCTCGGCTGCGGGGCTCATATGAGCGCCTTGCGCCGCATGGCCTGCGGCGCTTATTCGGTGGCGCAGGCGCTTGCGGTCGCGGACATCAAGCAGATGGATAGTGATGCGGTTTTGGACAAGCTCCTTGAGGCATAGAGATATTTATGGTGCGAATCTTTGACATTCATGCTTGTAAGAATTTTAAGAAGATGAAACTGCGGCCGCCGTTTGTTGTGGCGATCGGTACCTTTGACGGCGTTCACCTTGCGCATCAGGCGGTTATCAAGCGCACCGTGGCCATCGCGCGGCGGCAGAAGGGTACAAGCATTATTTTGACCTTTTTCCCGCATCCTTTAAGGATTACCGCACCGCATAGAATCCCGGCGCTTCTGACCAGCCTCGAACACCGCCTGCAGCTGATTTCCCGGTTTAACCCGGACGCCTGCTGCGTGGTTGATTTCAACAAAAGCTTCGCGCGTCTGAGCGCGGAAGAATTCATAAAAAAATTTCTTAAAGATACCTTGAACGCATCCTGGGTTGTCGTGGGCGAAAAGTTCAATTTCGGCCGGGACCGGCTGGGGAATATCGAGCTGCTTAAACAGCAGGGAGAGCGGTTTAATTATAAACTTACCGTTGTCCCGGCATTAAAGCGTGCTGGAGAGGTTATCAGCAGTTCTTTAATCCGCGAATCCTTGGGCAATGGCAGGCTGGATATAGCCCGCGCGCTTTTGGGCAGGCAGTTCAGTATCCTCGGCACAGTGGTTAAAGGCGACCGCCGCGGAAGCAAGCTGGGCTATCCCACGGCAAACATCCGGCCGCACCAGGAGGCATTGCCGCCGAACGGTGTCTACGCCGTAAAGGTAAGGCTGCAGGGCAGGCTGCGCAAGGGCATGCTCTATATCGGCACGCGGCCGACATTTTACGCCAGGCAGACAATTCCCACTATAGAGGTGCATTTGTTTAACTTCCGCAAGGATATCTATAACGAACACGTGGAAATATTCTTTATCCGGCGTATCCGGGAGGACAAGAAATTTTCCGGACATGAAATGCTTGTGCGGCAGCTGCGAAGGGATGAGAAAAAGGTAAGGAAGTTGTTTGGGGGATAGACCTCCTACGCTACCTACTTCGTCAAGACTTCGAGGGTCATGAAGGCTTCGAGGTTCAGGAAAGCTACGGAGGACAGGCGGGTAGAGAGAAAATAGTAGGGAGACCATTTACCAAATATTGAATTAGATAAATTCATAATCATGTCAAATTATTTACATGGGATAATAATTATAAAAAATCCTGTAGGGACAGCCCCGACGAAGGAGGGGTGCGTAGCAGGCACTGCCCTGTCCGCTAATAAAAACACAAAAAATAATTTACCCATTGTTATCGGTTCTTTCAAATCTGCCGTTACAAAACAAATAAAAAAACCAGTTGAAAAACAAGGTGTTTTTGTATACACTGCTGCTATAGGACGCATATTTCATGCGTATCATGAAATATCCGGATTAAAATAGTATATATGCGCGCCGGGGAAGGAATTTTGCAGAGTTTTTATATACAAAATAAAATCTTTATTTTAATGCTTAATATATTTATTATATATAATTTTGAAAGGTCTATATAAAATTATCATAGAATTATTTCTGGTGCTAACATAGTTATGGCAAAAATAATGAATAAATATCCAAAACGCAAACCAACAAGATTAAAAGAATATGATTATTCAAATAGCGGTTGGTATTTCGTAACAATTTGTTCATATAATCGGTCAAATATATTTGGTGAATATAAAAATATTGTAGGGGCGGGCCTTGTGTCCGCCCGTAATAATATAAATTTATCAACAATCGGTCAAATCATTGATAACCGATGGAATGATATTCCTAATCAATACGAAAATGTTGCATTGGATCAATACATCATTATGCCCAATCATATCCATGGTATTATGATTATTAATAATATTGATAAACGGGAGGAGGCAAGCCCCTCCCCTACGATTTCTGATATTATCTGTTCGTTTAAATCAAAATCTACCATGGAATATTTGAATTATCTGAAACGAAATAATATTCACATGCCTATGCATATTTGGCAACGATCTTTCTACGACCATATTATTCAAAACAATAAATCGTTACACAAAATCCGCGAATATATTGTCAATAATCCTGCGACATGGGATAATGATGAACATAATCCAGATAAAAAAGGCCATAACAAAAGTGAAGGCGCGGGGTCGGGTCTAAACTATTGACAAATCAGTTATGAGAATCGCATGAAACAGACACGGAGAAGGAAGATAAAGGGGAAAAAATTATTTCAGTAAAGCGCTAATAAAAGAAGAGATTTCAGGAGTCGTAAACTGAGATATTACTTAAAAATAAAAGACTTTGTGATCTTTGTTCGCAGCCCATAATGCTGTGTGTCTTACTGGTGAAAGTCCAGTCACGGGAATTGGCTGTTTGTCCGTGTAGTTATATTCGACGCTTCTTTGAGGTGACTCGGGAGGCGAAAGCTCGAAAGTAAACGTCCTTGTCGGTGAAGGGCAAGCAAACCTGTGGGACGTAGTTGTGGATTGAATAACACAAAGCGAACTCTGCAGCCTCGTTAAACTGCTCAATTTGAGCTATAATGGGGTATATCAGGCAGGCTTTAGTTACGTATAAGTTGCGGTATAAATGGTGAACGCGGGTCTTGCGCTTAAACTATGTATATAGTAGCGAAGGTCGTAACTGAATTCCAGTTTGAAGCCGTACTGGGGAAAACCCGACGTACGGAATTTTAGAGGGGGAGCAGGAAACGTGGTTGGCGCGCGCCTGCTCTCTACTTGGCGTGTAGAGAAAAATGGGTCGAGGCATTTCCCTTGTAAAAATACCGACGAGAAAAAGGATCGACGAAAAACATTTTACCCCAACTTGCTCGACTGAGAGCGGTTTTTGACAGGTCAAGAATGCGAAATTCACCCCAAGTAAATTTGACATAAAGATAAAAAGAGTAGTGAATTGACCTTTTCCATATTTCCGTGCTTCCGTGGTTAAGTATTTGACAGAACCGGTGAACTTTGTGAGAGGAATAAATGGTTTTTTAGCAAAAATCTGCGAAAAATGCTTATAGCGGAAATAGCTCCAGCCTGCAAACTATTGACAAATCACCTTGGCTAATCCTGAAAGAACACGCGGCTGCCCCCCCCATATCCATACCTTACAATACTATGTTATTTTTGGCCTTTTTTCTAATTTTCAAACATACAACCACCTATTTTATAATAAGATATAATAAATTCATGCGCCACTCAAAAAAACTGTGTTCATCTTTAACAATCTGTGTTTATCCACGTTTAACAGCATTTTATCATTACCCGCGCAAAAGTTACAGAAAGACTAATTTCTCATTTGAACAAAGAAAGATATTCTGATAATGCGAATAAACTGCTTTCGTTCTTCCTGGGTCAGATGTTTTGTGTCTTTATCATTTTTCTTTTCGGTGTACCAGATGAATTTCGGGAATCCTTTGAATTCGCTATTAGCATTCAAATGAACAATAATGATACCAACGTTAAAAAGAAATATTTCACATTAATCTCCTTGGCAGATTCTCAGGTTTATACTCCTCGTTCCTCTCATGGCAATATTGCTTGAGAAGCAATTGATAAGCTTTATTCGATGGGTCTATTTTTAATGTCTTGCGGATACAATAAATCGCCCTCTCGATACATCTTAATTTCCCCTTCTGGTCTTCGGACAATTTTCCTAACAGGCTGGGGGAGAAAACGTTTTCTATCTCAGTTTCATTTTTAATAGGAGTTACCTCTATACCTGCGATCATAGCGCCGGTATCCCCGCCAAACAAAGCAATCCAAGAGTAAGCATAAGCCAATAGCGCCCAAGCAGGAGCGTATCTCCTATCTAGCCGCACTGCCTTAATACAATAGTAGCGAACCGCTTTCTTATAAAGATATTTCGGAGATTCATCGGAATCTCTTCGGTTATAAAGCTCAGCCAGGGCATAATAGATGAAGGCATCTTTATACGCATTGAGAACCCCTTTGCAATAAGCAATACGCTCCTTCAAACATTGCTCATACTCCTCCGACAAAACCTCAAATTTTCCTTCTGGAACGTTGTTGGAAAATGCCCCCATCCTTTCCAGATAATCGTTACTATCTTCCATCTCACACCAACTTCTTAATAAATCCTTATCAATTTTAATATCCATTTAATCCATCCTTTTTGTTATAACCATAGCCAAGTATACCATTGTCATGCGACAAGGTTATGTCGTCTTAGAAAGTATTTTTGGGAAATTATTGCTGTTAAAAGACGCGGGAAATAACAATAATAGTTTATATCTGCCGCAAGTATTGGTTAATTTTAGCTTTTATTGTATCTTTTAACGCTTGCGGCGCAGTTACTTTAATATGCGGCACCCAATGCATTATTATCGTATGGCTCACTTCTTCGGGATCCGAATACCGGGTTTCAATGATTAGCGAACCATCCTTATTTTTCTTTACTATTTTCTGAGAAGGGAAGTATTCTCTCTGTTTAAAATAATCGGCTATATCACTGTCTATATGCACTGTTGCCTTATTTTTCTTCTTTTCCGAGAACCAGATGTTCACGCTCTCATCTAGCATGGTCTTTATGTTCTCTGGTGGGGTAAAATATCCATTAAGCACTTCTACATCTTCAATCCTATCGAGCCGGAATTTACAGATGTTCTTACCTTTACCGGTCTGCGCTAAAAGATACCAGAAACCGTCAAAAAAAATTATCTTAAGCGGCCATAAACAATACTCTTTTGTTGTCTCATCTTTTTTATATTTTATATTTATCTTACAGTTATCGCTAACTGCGCCTTCCAGCTCTTTTATAAAAGGAAGTTTTCCGGAAGACGCTAAAGAATGCGGTATTTTAGCGTAATAAGGATATGACTGCTCATTTTGGATAACCTTTGAAAGGACTTTTTTGAAAATACCCTCAAAATTTGAGCCCAATGACAGGGTAATCTCATACATAAAGGAAAGCAACGATGCCTCTTCCCCGCTAAGCTGGATTTTACGCAGGGAAAATCCTTGTTCAAAAAAATAAGTGCCCTTATCAATGGAGGTGATCAGGAAACCGGTTCCGTTAAGTAGATCCATATCGCGCTGGATAGTGCGGATACTGACGTTAAATTCCTTGGCAAGAAACCGCGTAGAAACCCTTTCCCCGCGGTCAAGTTTATTTAAGATAAACAAAAGACGAAAAAACTTTTTGTCGTACGACCCTTTTTTGGGAAGCGCCATGTCTATATATTACCACGGGGTAAAGTTTATGCAACGATTGTCTTCGTTTTTAAAAAGCTAATTAATATGATTTTACTTGTGGTTACAACAAGAATATGTCGCGTATTTAAAATCTAAGCAGGAATTTTTGTGGCGTTCTATTGAGCACCACCCCAGCGATTTAAATACAGAACGACTTTAATATTTTCCCCGTTATTATCAACCAAACAAAATCCTTCTTGCTCTATTACTTGGGGCTGATTCTCTAATAGATTCCTTATATATACGCTTATTTGATTAATATAGAACTCAGGCTCGTTCTCTTGATGCGGCCTTCTATAAACAACAGCCAAAAAGGCCCTCTCGAGAGCGGGATTATCTGATACAAAAGCATTTAGATTATCTACATCTGCTATTACTCTTGGCATGTCGGCATTCCCACTCCGAATAATTTTAATTTCAATTACCACTTTGGTAACATCATCGTTATTACCACAAATACGTATATCAAAATTTCCACCCCTTTCAATTACGATCGTATCTCTATTATCGATATATCCATTCAGAATGCCACACATTTCAATTTGCACCCACTGTTCAAAATTAGTAGAATCTTGCCGCATGGCATTCACAACCCCGAAGCTGCCTTCTATTCTTTTCTCGAGCTCGCACAAAATAGCTTGGACATTTCTTTGTGTCAAAATTGGCATAGAATACCTCCTCTTTTTTGACATTCCTGTATCTTTCTATAATCTCCAATAGACTTCCTACATTCTTGGTTGCCCACCCCCCTTATCTTTTTATATTCCAACTCACACAATTCAGCACGCCGCCTTCTCTAGCAATTTCGTTCGCTCGTATTGGGAAAATACGGCCACCAAAATACCTATAAAACACCTTGTGCGCCAGCGCGTCTTCCTTTATTCCGTATACAGGATATATTACAATTTTCCCCACTTCAAGATAATTCGTGTATATCCCTTTTGCATCATCTCCTTTATTGCGATAGGCCGTATAAGGCAGCAGTACAGGAAACAATCCTTGACTGGAAATAGCCCGGTGGAATTTCGAGAAGAATTTAGCTGATTCTCCGGAGAAATCATTTACCAGAACCGTTTCCTCATCCTTAACTCCGTCCACAAACCGAATCATCCCATCCGCATGCCCAAACCGGTCAAATGGACATTCAGGAATTATTACAACTTGTTTTACCTTAAACAATGTTTTAAGCTTACTGAGCAATTTCTTCCTTAAGAAACGCGGATTTTCAGCGAATATACGCGCAGTCATTATGGCCTTATTCCTCGACTTTACGATATTGCCTCCATCCAGATTGATATCCGATCTTTTGGGACTAATCCCTATGGCTTTACACGTTTCAGCAGCGTCTGTTATGGTAGTAGTATATTCCTTGTAACGAGTGAGGTAACTTGGCTCATATTTAAACTGCACAAATTCATTTTTCGATACCTGTACAGGCATATAATCCCTGCACCAGATATCTTTCGTATGAGGCAAAAGTAAACATTCTATCCCCTTACGCTCCAGTCTCGCCTTAAGCTCTCCAAAGAATTTAGGGTGCCTTCGCGGCAGGAGTTCTGAAAAATAAATGAGGTTAGTTTCTTGATCGGTTATCATATGCTTATTCTAACGCAGGCAGGCGACAACCCCGTGTCGCAGCAAAAAATTAATTTCAACATCTAAACCAAGTACTGGAAAACCCAAGGGCAAAAACTATTTATCCCCAGCCCCTCATGCCTCCATTCGAACAGCATTTTATCATTAATCATACAAAAGTTACAGAAAGATTCATTCCCTCTATTTTCGCGTTGTCGCAAGGGCGGCAACTACAGCTTCGCGCCACCCCAAAATCAGTACCTTTTTTACATTATTTTTCTAAGCCTGTCAGGCGTTCCTCCGTATAAGTCCGGAGTCAAATCTGATTGCCAATATTCCTTAGTATCAACGTCCATTATGGTAAGTTTGCCTGACCATCCGGCTCCGGTGTCAATATTCCAAACATTACACACATGAATCGGCTGCAAAGTATTATAAAGTTCGGTTGTTGTATGCCCGACAAAGATATCCTTATAACTGCCCAATTTACACTTGTGCCCTTCTGATTGCATCTTCCACGCCATATCAAGAAGTCTTCTATCCCAAACCAATGCTTGCGCGCTATGTCTCGAAAGCGATATGCCCGGGTTAAACCCGCCATGCACAAAAACCTGACCATCACGTTCGATCCAAAGTTGTCCGTTTTTGAGAAAATCGAGGTGCGCCTGCGGCATCGGACCACCGTTGTATGACGCTATCGTCCGCTCGCCACCCTGACTTGTCCATATCTCCGGTTTATCGCCGCGCAACGCCCAATCCAGAGCCCACATATCATGATTGCCGATGACCAAATCGCAATGCTTAACCTTCAAAAGTTCATCAATGCATTGCCTGACATCAGGATAACCATCACACACATCACCCAGTACAATTAAACAATCTCTTTCATAATCAAATTGCGCGCGTTCAAGACACTGCATTAACGCCTTATACGCGCCATGAATATCTCCGATAGCGTACGTCTTCACTCAGCCATCCTTTGCAATGCTTCTCTCAGCTTCTTAAATCTATCAAGTATGTTTTGCCGTATAGATGTATTCATCGAGACCGTTTTCCTGCTCTACTAAAAAACAGCCTGCGGCAAACAGCCTGCGGGGTCAGGTCCAAACTATTGACAAATCACTTTGGCTAATCCTGGAAAGACAAGCGGGCGAACCTCAAAACCAAAAACTATTTATCTCCACCCACTCAGCTTATCTCAACCGCATTTTATCATTAATCAAGCAAAAGATACAGAAAGATTCCTTCCTCTGTTTTTTTATCCAACATTTTTCGGCAGGCGGTTTTGAAATTACCATCAAAAATATTTATAGAAGGAGCCAGATTAGAACTCTATCCTTTATGTTCAATTCCCCCGGCTCCGGCACAACATTTCATTACCAAGCTTAACTGCGTAATACAGCTCATATTTATTGCCGCTATTTATTACCGTTACAAGAAAATCAACAAACTCATTAAGGTTATCTTCTCGCGCATTCACACACAATACATCTAAAAATAACCCGTTAGAATTATCCGACCAGCCAATCCCCCCTTGTCCATTACTCTTTACACTCTTCCCTTGACATCCCCTCTGGAAAGGTATAGTATAGCCTAAACGTAAGAAGGAGGTGTACATGGGATTTGATACTCCGGAAGAGCTCTTTAGAAAGATGGGTGATAAAATACCTAACTTTCAATTTAACAAAGGGATAATCCCGATTATCGGAATTATCATCGTGATGCTCATGCTCTCAACAGGCATCTACTCCACCGGCCCGGATGAGGTGGGTGTCATCCAGCAATTCGGTAAATATGCAAGAACAACCCTGCCCGGACTGCATATTAAAATTCCGCTTATTGAAAAATTAACCAATGTAAAGGTCAAATATATTTTTAAGGAGGAGTTTGGCTATCGAACTGTGAAAGCCGGTGTTGTAACACAATACTCCTCGAAGAACTATTTTGATGAATCACTCATGCTTACAGGAGATCTGAATGTCCTTATCGTTGAATGGATAACTCAGTTTAAAGTTAAAGACCCCGTAAAGCTCTTATTTAACATTAGAAATCCCCAGGGAACAATACGCAATATTTCCGAAGCGGTGATGCGGCAAGTCGTTGGCGATCACACCGTGAACGAGGTTCTCACCACCCGCAGAGTTGAAATAAACCTGGAGGTTCAGGATAATTTGCAGAAAATCCTTGATTCTTACGACAGCGGAATACAGATAGTAACCGTAAAACTGCAGAATGTAAACCCTCCTGACCCCGTAAAGCCGTCTTTTAACAAAGTAAATGAGGCGAAACAGGAAAAGGAAAAGGTTATCAATCAGGCATGGGAAGCTTATAACAAAATTATTCCTAAAGCACGCGGTGAAGCGGAAAAAACAATCAGCGAATCTGAAGGATACGCATTGAGCAGAATAAACACGGCAAAAGGTGATGTCGCAAAGTTCACTGCTGTATGGGAGGCGTACAAAAATTCCAAAGAGGTCACCAGGAAAAGGCTGTATCTGGAGGCAATGAATGAAATTATATCCAAAGCGGGAAGTAAATATATTGTGGACCCGAGCCAAAAGGGTATTCTGCCGTTTCTGAATTTAAACGAACAAGGAGGCGCACGATGAAACGGATCTTGTTTATTCTCATTGGTATAGCTGTTATCATTATTATCCTTGGTGCAAGCGGTGCCCTTTATCTAATTGATGAAACCCAACAGGTCGTCATAACACAATTCGGCCAGCCCATCGGCAAACCCATCACTAATGCCGGCCTTCATTTTAAGATGCCGTTTATTCACCAGGCAACCTATTTTGATAAGTGGATATTGGAATGGGACGGCGAACCAAATCAGATCCCGACAAAGGACAAGAGGTATATACTGGTTGATAGTACAGCGCGGTGGAAAATAAAAGATGCCTTAAAATTTCTGCAATCGGTAGGAAATGAAATTGGCGGCCAGGCGCGCCTTGACGACATCATCGATTCCGCCACCAGAGACGCGGTTACAAATCATCATCTCGTTGAAGCGGTACGAAACACCAATAGAATCATGGAGCAGAAATCGGAAGGAACCGAAGATGATAGCATGGGACAGGTTGAAGAACTTGAAAAAATAGATTACGGCAGAGAAGTTCTTACCCGCGCCATACTCGAGGAAGCATCAAAGATTGTTCCCCAATACGGGATTGAACTTATTGACGTAAGAATCAAGCGCATAAACTACGTCGCTGACGTTCAGGAAAAGGTATTCGAGCGGATGATATCCGAAAGAAAACGTGCCGCTGAGCAATATCTCTCCGAAGGGGAGGGAAAAAAGGCGGAGATTGAAGGGAAACGGGCAAAGGAACTCAATCAGATACAGTCTGAGGCATACCGCGTCGCGGAAGAAATCAAAGGTAAGGCAGATGCCGAAGCGACAAACATATACGCCGACGCGTACAATAAAGCCCCGGAATTCTATGCCTTCTTAAAAACCCTGGAAACATACAAAAACACAATCGATAAAACAACAACCCTGATGCTTACTACGGATAGTGAATATTTTAAATATCTGAAAAACGCCGGAGAAAATCTGGAATAACATAGTTGTTGGTTGGAAACAATAAAACAGGGGGGGCGTTCTAAACGCCCCCCCCTGTTTTATTGTTATCTTACTTATTTTTATTTTCACTATTTATTTTTGTATTCTTGTTATGCTTCTTTCGTGGTATAATACAAAAAAAGGAGCCACAATGAAACAAGTCGCCTCGATTAAAAAAAAGAGAATCTGCAAGTTTCTTCATTGCAAGCGTATTCTAAGTATTTACAACCCGGAAATCTACTGTTATGCGCACCAGAGGAAAGCTGATAATAAAAAGTCTTACCATAAACTCTAAGAATTGCGTAGAATTTTTGGCTGTCAACTCTGCGTAACTTATAGTTTCTATCGGGCTATTCAAGATACCTTACCCCTTTATTAACGGTCACTATCTCTGCGCTTTGAAAAGCAGTCCTTGCAGTATACCGGACGGTCTCCGCTGGGTTTAAAAGGAACTTCACATTCTTTTTTACATTCTGCGCATGTTGCCTTGTGCATCTCCCGCGGACGCCCGCCAAACCCACCGCCGCCACCGCCGCCACCTTGTCTAAATCCCATATTTCCTCCTTGCCTGCCATCAGGCAGACTTTTTAGTTTCACCTATTGCGTAACAGCGGGTAACCAATTACCTGCCTCTATTTCGCAATATTCTCATTAACAGCGCGAGTCCTTCGGGTTAATTTTCCACTTCAAACTCAACTTTTTCATCTCCACAAGACTTCCCGCTTATCAAATTATAGTAAATAATGCCGGAAACAAAAATACCGCCAGGCGAACCTTCCGTTACCTTGCGGCCTAAAACTTCAATCCCTTTACTTACCACTTATGTTAGAGAATACTCTATTTTTCTCTCTTTGTCAACTAGATTATAAAAATAAATTTGGGGCGCTCAGGACTATTGACAAATTACTTTGGCTAATGCCGCCTTTATCCTTATTACTTTTGTCTCCCGTTATGCCCCCGCTTTTTTATGAATACTGTTCTTTTTTAATGAAGTGAGCTTATCCGCATATTTCAGGACTGTCCATACGAAAGCAGAATGACTCCAGGTAAGCGGTGAAACACAAAGAGGAGAACCGGTTACAGGATGCACCTGCTCGGCAAGCACGCCGGAAGGAAGCGCGTTTTTCCCACACCATTCAAGATAAGGAAGAGCCGCTTGAAGCTGCTGCTGATTCTCTGCTTGAGCGATAAAATATTCTGCCAGCCAAAGGGTTGAAATAAACCATGGATTTCCGGGAATGTCTTTGGGGCTGTCCTCCGCGCGCTGATAGGCATCACCCTGGTATCTGGCGCAGCCTTCAATCGGAGTTTTAAGCCACAATTGCTCGCGTACAGCATTGGCTGTTTCAATCATTCGCGGATCGTTGGGGTCCAAAACCCCAAGAGTTACCAAGCTTAACAGACTGATATCAATGACTTCATCAAGTTTATAACCCCCATCTATTCTCGAGCCCGAACGGGCAAAGCGCTTTAAGCCTTCATGGTAAAGATATTGGCTAATACCCTCCGTCATTTCATCGGCCACCAAGTCATACTTCTTCGCCAGATCGGTATCCTGAAAAAGTTTCGCAAAATTCGCAGCGGCCCTCAAGCCCGCGATCACAGAGGCAACCGTATAGGCGTGCAGCGCGTAACGTTCTTCCCAAAGATCGTAGGAAGGTAACGGCAATAGCGTTTGAGGATCCCGGTAACTAACCAAAAAATCCGCGGCTTTTTTAATGAGCGTACTGTAGAGAGGCCGGATAAATTCAACGTCCTTCAAGCTCTGGTAGTGGATCCAAAGCGCCCAAAGGGTCAAGGCGGTTGAATCTTCCTGGATGGGAAGAACCTCTTTTCCGTCTACCAGCCAGGCATGCCAATTACTGGCAAGGGACCCGTCCGGATTATAATGTTGGAACAAATAGCCTTCGTCGCATAAAACGCGGGCGCAAAAGTCGAAATATTTCATGCACACATGCGAGTACCCGGCCTTTGATAAAGCCGCGGCGACAAAAGCGCCATCCCTGCCCCACATATACGAATAAGTATCTTTTCCAAAACGAACAATATCAGAATCATTGGCGGCAATAATGGCGCCATGATTGTCGATTTGTGTTCTCAGGATAAGGAGGCTGCGGCTGAAAACATCGGTGATGGATTTTGGCAACCCTTTGATTTTAAGAGACTGTTTATGCACCCAGGTCGTCCAGTATTTCGACGAGCGCCTGATGAGTTCTTCCGGTGACTTTTGATGAACTTCCAGATTGAGTTTTGCGACTTCGGGATAGGTCGTGCCCGCGGCCATCCAGTAATATGCGTTTGTTTTTTCCTTTGCAGGCAATTCCAGCCAAATGCCGATCGTCGAATGAGGCGAGCCCCATGCGGACGGATTACCGTCAAGCTTCCCGTTTTCAGCCTCTTTGCCGGGCACTGAGCCTTCCGGACTTCTTCGTCCGCAGGTAAAATGTTTCACCCCCCATTGGCCATGCGCCCAGCAGCTGATCAAAAAATACCGGTGGATTTTGTAGTGGATAATCGAACAGCTCCGCGGATCAAAATAGGCTGTGCCGCCGATATCATTTCCATAAAGGTAAAAATCATGACTGAAAAAAAGCCGGACTTGACGGGCTTTGTCTTTAAGGTTGTTCACTTCGATCTTTTTGATATAGATGTTCAAATCCAAATCCACTACATCCGAGCATCGAAGCTCCAAACCCAAGGCCTCATTTTTCAGGCAGACATCCGTTACAAGGCTCTCATTATGATATCTTAAATCTTTTTCCCATTCCGGCCCCATCCACGAATATTGTCCATCCGCCCATACGCCGAAGCGAAAAGGCTGCCCGCTGGAATGGTTTTCCTGCCCGATAAAAGGGAAATAAACGTCCCGGATCTGATAATCCGAATCAAAATTCAAAAGAAAAGACCCGTTACTTACGGGGATGTCTTTAGGCATAACGTCCTTTCATCTATAATCCGCTGATAAAGCCGTGAATATTTTCCGGCCATACTCGCGATTGAAAAATTATCTTTAACGTGCTTGCGGCAGTTACTGCGATCGATAAGGTGCACCGCTCTCACGGCCTCAGCCATGTCCTCGATGGAATCCGCGACAAAGCCCGTTTTTCCATGGATAACGATTTCCGGCACCGAGCCTTTACGAAAGGCCACCACCGGAGTGCCGCAGCCCATGGATTCAATCAGCACAAGCCCAAACGGTTCGCCCCATTGAATCGGGAAAAGCGTCGCCAGCGCGTAGCGGTACCACTGCTTTTTCTGGGCGCTATCAACCTCTCCGATATAGATGATCTGCTTGTCCGAATCCAGAATGGGTTTCATGACTTTTTTATAATAATCGCTGCCGGCTAAAGGTTTGCCCGCGTCAGCTACCAGGTCGATTGTTTTTTTTAATCTCTTGAAAAATGCCCGGTCTTTTACTTTATTCTGGACATTGCCGGCAAGGATGAGCCGAAAGCCGGTTTTTTTCGCGATCTCTATGGCTTTATCCTGCCCCTTATCCGATGTGATTCTTCCGATTGAGAACAAATAACCTTGTTTGCCGGGATTGCTTTTGAACGGATAGTCTTCCACATCAATGCCGTGATGAATAACCTTCTGCGCGTTAACTAATCCATGATGTTGCTTTCTCTGGTATTCACTGATCGGGACAAAATATGCGGTGGAAGAGGAAAGGAGCGATTCATTCCACTGTTTGAATGATCCCTTGTCTTCAGCCGGCACATGGAGAGTCATCACAATGGGAACAGGACTTTTAAAAACTCCCTTAAAGATATATTCCACCATAACGGCATCATGCATGTGGATGATATCAATGTCGCCCTTTTTTGCCCTTTGAAGTGACCGGACAAGATGTCTGCGCATATTTTCCCGCTGCACGCTTGTATCTTTACTCCAGTACTCCCTAAAGCTTTTTTTAATAGTCGTGTACTGTTCACCGGCAACATGGGAATCACCGGAACAGGCAACAATCGAACGGTGGCCTAATTTATGCAGCCCTTTATCGATATTATAAATAACCGTTTCTATAGGGCCGTAACCCAAATCCTGCCGAATCGGCCGGTTCAGGGTCGCTATATGGAGCACATTCATCTTTTTTCTCATTTTTATCATGGTGATATTTTTTCTAAAAAATTCCGAAAATCCGCGGCAGAAAACACTTAAAATCAACCGGTCAACCAGCGGGAAAATAAAACAGCCTAATTGGGTCGGCATACGCGAAGAAGCTTCCGGGCGTGTTAAATACAAACGGTCTCGTTTTGCTGAAAAACAAACATAACTGATTTATTTCAGTTTAGCACAAATGGCCCCGGATAGATACAAGTAAAAAAAACAATCGCCACCGGAACAAGCACTACCTGCGGAGGCAATCCTATCTCCATCAAACACACAATAGCAGTAAATACAAGGATCGCCCACTTCGTCAGGCCGGCAAACAATTCCGGCCTCTGCATCTTAAAGAAAACGTGACGTCACAAACATCACAATTTTTGCTACTATCCAGCCCGCTAATAATATTAATACGGCAAATATAATATGCGGAATAAAGCCGACGATATCTACCAATATATTTTTAAGCGGCAGAACAACCTGCTCATTCCAGTTTAACTCACGATTATTTGTGTACGCGTAACAAGCCGTTTGAGAGGCCAACAACAAACCTAGTGTGTTTCTAAAAATATTCTTCATTTACTACCTCCTTTATCCTCCATCTCCAGCACTAAAATCAATCTGGTAGAAATCGTCCTCTTTTTCTTTGTCTATTGTAAGTGTCGGCGGGTTGCCTTTAAAACGGCTATTGCCCAAAATCTCAAATACTGCCTGCGGATCATTATTTCTTGGTAAAGACAGAAAAAATTCTCTTCCCAGCATCCAACTTGTTTTTGATATTTTCAATTTCCCCCTAAAAATAGCTCTGGGCAAATCAAACCTTTTTTCATCAAGAAGCATAAAGGATAATGTCCTTTCCAATTCATATCCCAATTCAGAATCAATATACGGCTCTGGAGAATAAGCATACCCGCTGGTTTCAAAACAACTTAAAACAACCGGCCAAAAATCTTTTAGCAAACTATTATCAATATAATCCCGAACTTGTGGGTTTTCAAGAATTATTAGATCCTTGGTGCCATCTGCTTTTTTAGCTTCTGATATTATCCAATTATTTTGATTTCTCTTCACTTATAGTTATCCTTTTTAAGTTACCATTTTAGAGATCGGTCAGCTGCCCCTATTATTTTCTGTACCGGTTTTGCCTTTTACTTTCGCTTCACCATTTCCTTTTGAACATCCCTAGCCCCTTGGCTATATTAAACTAAAGCCCTCTCTCTGTAATTGCAATACACTCGCCAAAGTAAGCGGATTAGGATCCTCGATATCAACCGAGCTCCAGGCATCCATCATATAGTTTTCAATATAAGCGTAAGGCAAGAACCCATAACCCTTTTGCCCCCATTTATCAGACCAGGAGTTTTTGAATTTAACCAGTTTCTTGGTATCATCATAACCTACCGGGCAAATCGCATGCCCGCCCAAAGCGTATTCGTTTTTCTTAGGCATGGGCACTAAGCCTGTTTTAGTTTTCATCATTCCCTCATATACCTCAACACCAATAACGCAAGGCCCTTTAGTGGCAATATTCAGACGCAGTTCATTCAGGTTTAGTATGCGGGCATAAGTAATAATGCGGAATTTTTTGGCGTTAGCCGCAAAGCCTTTTTTGGCTTTGTCATTTTGATGCGGCTGGTACGGCCAGAATTTTTCCTGGCAAACTCCCAACTTATTCAGTACCTGCATAGCTGCCCTAAGAGTCGTGCCTTCGGCTTCCGGCATGCCGTCTATTTTTTTACATTCGCTATAAATAAATCTCGGAGAAAGTGTTATCAGCTTTTCATAATCAAGCATTTCCTGGTATTCCTTCATCCCGCTGGCGCAGGCAAAGCTTACACATGTCCCTTCATCGCCCTGATCCCTAACCGGAGACAACTTGGGTGTGTAATCAACTTTCTTGGGTATTTTCATAACCGGCAAGTACGCGCGCATTAAATAATCCTTACCGTTAAACTTATCTTTTATACATCCTAGCTTACCCATTTTTTACCTCCACATTTTTAGCTTTTGGTTTTGTTTTTTCGTCTTTCGTCCTAACGAGCAAAGCGAGTGGTCGTCCCACGTCCCTCGGTTCCCCTCACCAGCGAAATCCTGCGCCAATGAAAGCGGCTGTCTCATCCTTTGATTTAAGAAATCGTAAAAATGACAAACCGTCTCCGTTTAGTATCTTGCGGGAAAGCTGTAGTTGCGCGCTGATGTCTTTATTATGCCTGTTCTTTAGCTCAAAACTTATACTGTCTCTGGCGGACAGCTTGGCTTCCGCTCCAAAGACAATGGCATTGATTTTTTTATTTTCGTATTCTACTTCAAATATCAAGCCTATGTCTTTTTTTATTTTCCATTTGCCGAACAAAGTAATTGTACGGTTAACAGCTTCCAGCTTGCGCGCAACACCTATGCCTACTTCGTATTTTATATACTTGTCTTTGAATATGCCTAAGCTGGTTTTAAAATCAAAAACTGAGTCTGTTCGCGCATCAAGCACATAACTTATGCGTGCTTTGTCTTTTATATCCCAATAACCTTGGAAGATCAGGGTATGAATTTTTTTTCGTTTGCGGATAAGCTGGGATTTTTCATATTGATAAATAATCTGATGTTGTTTGTTTATTTCCCAAGCGCCTTTGAATGTTAAAATATCATAGCTTCCTTTTTCTTTCTGAACTCGAAACGTCAGACGATTGTTTTTATCTGCTTGCCATGCGCCTTTAAGCTGAAGAATATAGATTGACTGCATATTGTCTTTAGTGCGGGTAGTAAGGCTGAAAGCTAAGGAATTTTTGGAAGTATCGATAATTTCTCCTTTTAGAGTTAATTTATCGCCAAGCGTTTCCCTGCCCCATTTATTAAGCTCAAGGCAGAGATTATGGTCCTTATCTAAAGACCAAACGCCTTCGAGTTTTACTTGATGAGGGATTTCTGTTCCTTGCGGAGTGGGTGCTTTAATAAGGTAGGTGAGTGTATTATCTTCGTCAATTTTGAAGCGGCCGTCAAGAACTTGCCTAAATCTGGAGAGCTTGCTTTCTTTGCCAGCTTTGCTGATGATTAACCTGTTGTAGGGATCTATTTCGTAGGTGATTTTTTCGGAGTTTTCTTTCTTATTTTTCATTATAACTATAGGTTAATGTAAAGGTTGAGTTTTGTCAATTTATGCGGCTAAAATGGATAGTTCGCCGCTTCCCCTGAATTTTAAGATTATCTACTCTCGCCCCATTATTCTTTTAATTTCTTTTATATATATTTGGCTTCTTTGCAATAACATATGCATTGATCCTGAAGCTTTTTTTTCAAATTCTTCCAAATATTCTAATGCTTTTGGTAAATTATTCTCCTTTTTATAATTCAAAAACCCAATCCAATAATATAACTGTACTTTTGCAGGATTATCTTTTATCGCTTCTAAATTGAATCCCTCTACCTCTTTTAACGTTATGTGCTCTTCATTGTAAGTTTGTTTTAAAACCGCACCACAAACCTTCAGAGCCTTGTCATATTTTTCAAGCCAAAAATATATGAAGGCTTTACTATATAGCCATTCAAATGTAAATCTAGACCGTTTCTCTGCTTTTTTAATGCTACGCAACGCCTCTTTTGGGTCTTCCTTAAACCTAAAATCAAATACTGCTTTCAAAAGCCATGCCCCATAATTATTAGCATTTGAAGTTAACGATTTAGCAAGCCATTCTTCCGCTTCTTTAATTTTGTTATCTCGATACAGTTTTTTTGCGAATAATAATTCTTCATCTGATAGCAGCACACCAGCTTTATCTCGTAAAAGTCGCAAATGTGGAGGCAATGGTCGAAATTTTAAACATATTAAACGCAGGGTGGCCTGACATACCTTTAGCTATGGTTATTTGCCAGTAACTAAATCATTCAAAGAAGCTATTCCTTTTTGCTTTAGGTAATTTCCTAAATGCATGTCAGAACGCACCTTTAAATCACGGTCATATTGCTTTTCGATTGTACCCATATGAGTATCATCGCGTTTATCACGCAATAAGCCGTTTTGGTTCCGAGAACGATATCCTCGCATACCAGGAGCATCTTTCGCCATAACATTTACCTCCTTTCCGACAAACCTTCAACGGCCTGCCTTCTTCAATTACAGACTTGAAGATACCAGAAAAGAAGTATCAGCCCACCCTGCTAAATAACTACTCTTTCCAACCTTTCTTTCCTTTTCCGCCAATCCGGCATAATACGAGAAAGAAATCCGTAAAAACTTTTATCATGTTTCAAGTATTTCGCATGGCAAAGCTCATGCATAACCACATATTCTATACAGTGGCTTGGCGCCTTAATTAACTCTGTATTAAGCATCACTGTATTTCTTTTTTTAGAAAAGCTTCCCCATCGGGTTTTTAGTTGTCTAGTTCCTAAGCTAGGCTTTAAGATTTCATACTTTGACAGCCGCTCATAGAATTTATTTAGTACGTCCTTATATCTCGTCATGGCTCGCAATTTATACCACTCACTTAGAAGCATTTGCTTGTATTTTTTGCTGGATTGTCCATTTGTGCTTAAATAAATATACGCCCCCTTCAATTTCACGCTTGGCTCTTTAGCTTTTTTTACCTTTAAACGATACTGCCTTCCTAAATACATATGGGTTTCCCCGCTAACAAGTTCGCGCGGAGGCATCTTAGGAGGCAATCCTTTAAAATAATTTAATTTCTTATTTATCCATCGTGCTTTTTTCTGCACATGTTCTTTAATTTTTAAAAACGGTAATCGCGCATGTGCAATAACCATCACTTTCAAATCTGAACCAACACTAATTTTAATAGTCTTCCTTAGCTTGCGTGCCAGGCTAAACTGTATCTTATTTGCCCCATAATTAATTGAATAATCCATTATTCGTACCTTCTTTTGGCTATCTCTATTACTTTCTCCATTATGCTATCAATTTCATCATAAGTTAAATTTAATTCCGAATGATCTGCTAAATAATCTTCCATCTTATTCTTCATCTCATTTTGAATATCCGGATTGTGCTGCCAATCAACTATTTTTAGTCTAATAATAATATCATCTATGCCTAAGCCAACTTTGGCCGCTAAATGCTTCGCCTTATTTTGATCGGGCAATTTTGTTTCTATGACCTGATCTATAACTCCAAAAAAAGCTTTAGCAATCTCTCTGCCTTCTAGCATATCGGGGGTATCTTCATCTTTTCTATCCCGAACGGAATTCATATAGTTTAAAACACTATCAAAATATTGCGCTTCCGTAATGCGCTTTTCCCTATATTCATCAATCGCATGCTGAATAAGCTTTGAAACCTTATCGTAAAACACAGGGTCTTCATCATGCTTTACTTCAATGGTACGCAAAGTTCGATGCGCAATCATATCCGCTTTTGCGGCCTGTCCTTCGACTCGTGCAACCTCTTTTTGGAATTTATCCTGCTCAAATATATTTACCTGTTGGGTGATTTTTATAACCTCATCTGCGGTCACATAAGTATTCAATAACTTTTGTACTTTGCCCTCATATTCCTTAAAATCTACTGTTTCAGCATATCGATTTTTGACAGAAACTCTTAATTTTTGAAAGAACCTTAAATCATCCTTGTATTTCTTAATCTTTTCATCCGATGTTTCTTCGTAAAAATTAGGTACAGATAGAGCTATACCTAATGTTTGAGTATATGCCGATAACTTCTCATAAAATTTATCTCTTAGTTCCTGGTCAAAAAGAAGCTGTTCATATTCTTCTTCATCTTTTTTGTTTTTAATGGTTTTGAAGATATCCCATAGATCAGAGTATTTCTGAGACAACGTCTTTACTTCTTCGTTAACATTTGTTAATGTTCCTGAAAGATCATCCTCTTCAAACCCCTCCAAAGCGCTATAAGCTACTAGAGCCTTATCCAGTTCTCCTAAAATACCGTTATAATCAACGATAAAACCAAAATCCTTCCCTTCATAAATTCTATTAACTCGCGCGATTGCCTGCAGTAAAGTATGCTCTACCATTTTCTTTGCTATATAAAGAATAGTGTTTTTTGGCGCGTCAAATCCTGTTAACAGTTTATCAACTACAATAAGAATCTCTGGATGGTCATTACTTTTAAAAGATGATATAACTTCTCTGTTATAATCTTTTTCTGAGGAATATTTTTGTAAAATTTTATTCCAAAATTTTACAACTTCTTCTTTAGGTTCTTCGTTAACATCATCAAACCCTTCTCTATCATCAGGCGCAGAGATAACTACTTCAGAAGTTACTAATCCTATTTCATCTAAATACTGTTTGAATTTTAAAGCTTCTATTTTTCTTGTTGTTGCCAGCTGCGCCTTAAAACCCGTTCCTTTCCAGTTTTTGCTATAATGCAGGCTTACATCATAAGCAATTGTATAAATTCTCTGATCTGTGAGATTTAATTCTTCTATCCTGGAAAACTTCTTTTTTAAATCCGTTTTCTGATACACAGATAAAGGTTCACAAACTTTATTAAACCAATTGTCAATCGGCTTTTGATTAACCTCCTGGACAACATGTCTCCCCTCGTAAAGCAATGGCACAACAGCTTTGTCTTTTACTGCTTCATTTATCGTATAGGTATCAATAAACCCCCCAAAACTTCTTGCTGTATTTTTTTCTGCCTTCATCAGCGGAGTTCCGGTAAATCCTATATAACACGCTTCGGGAAGAGTTTTTTTCATTTGAGCGTGCATGCTGCCATAATTACTCCTATGGCTCTCATCAACCAAAACAAAAACATTGCTGGTATTAAAATCACTATCCCTTTTTCTAACCCCTGCCTCAAATTTTTTAATTACCGTAGTAATAATTCGCTTTTTATTCTCTTCAAGGATATCAAGCAAATGCGCTCCAGTCTTTGCCTGCTCTGGTTCCATCCCGCAATGTTTAAATGTACGCCAAATTTGATCATCTAAATCAATTCTATCGGTTACAATAACAACGCGAGCATTTTTAATGTCCGAATCTATAGCAAGTGCTTTAGCAATCATAACCATTGTTAAGGATTTACCGCTTCCCTGCGTATGCCAAATAACGCCCCCTCGTCTTTGCCTGCTGTTTTCATATTGTTTCACTCTATCTATTGTTTTTTTAACTGCAAAAAACTGCTTATATCGTGCAATCTTTTTTTCTCCTGCTTCATAAACAACATATTTATACGCTAATTCTATTAAACGCTCCGGCCTGGCTAATGCATATAGCCCCCGGTCTTGTTCTGTGGCTAAACGCCCTTGTTTTTCAATATCATTAAAATAATACCGAACATATTTAAATCTTGAAGAAAATAATTTATTTTTATTTTCTTCAGATAGCGGTTCATTGATTATTTTCTCCAAGGCTTTATCAACTTCTTCTTTCCATATAGACCAGAATCTTTCTGGCGTGCTAACTGTGCCGTATTGGACTTCATTTTTATTAATAGCTAAAAGTAGTTGTGGATAAACAAATAATCTCGGGATTTCGTCGGGACGCTGATTCCTTATTTGTTGGGATATTGCCTGTTTCATAGAATCCTTTTCGTCTGGTCTTTTGCATTCAATGACTGCAAAAGGAATTCCATTAACAAACAAAACTATATCCGGTCTTCTATGCCCTTTACCCGTTGATCTCTCGACTTCAAATTCTTCAGTGACATGGAAAACATTTTTGTCCCATTCCTGCCAATTAATATATTTTAGATCAAAGCTTTGTGTTGTATCCGGCATAACCTCTTTAAAACTTTTTCCTAAAGAAAGAAGATCGTAAATATTTTCATTAGTACGCACTAAACCATCATAAGGAATAGTTTTTAAATAAGTCACCGCTTCCGCGATATTATTATTCGAAAAGGGATATTTATTGCCTTTATATTCAATCTCATTCAACTCTCTAAGCTGTTGCTCCAGAATTCCTTCAAGAATAAAATTAGAAGCTCTCCCCCCGCGCTCTTTTACCGCTTCTTCCGGCGTTAAGTATTGATAGCCCAGATTAATCAATAGCTGAAGCGCCGGGATCTGTGAAATATGATCTTCTTTGAATGAAGGGCTGCTAATACTCATTATATCTTCCTCTTTTTCTTGCTTTTATCTTCTATCCTCTTTGTTTCATTGACCAACACATCAAAAGCATTCCCTTTTTTGTCAGAAGTTAACTGTCTCTTTTGCGAGTACTGTTGATATTCCGTTTCAGCTTTTTCTATCGCAACCTGGTGGGATATTTTACCAGTATGGGTTAAAATTTCTCTTTCATTAAGCCGCAAAAAGCCATCTAGTTTTTTAACCCAATCCTTCATATACATCGGAACGCGCCTTAGCGCCTGCCCTTCAGCAAAAACCAAATACTGCTCAACCAAATTATTCAAGCTCAACAACTCCTTTTCATTTAAATAATTTTTGGCTATAGTTACGTCATCTTTCCTGATTCTCGCGCCGCGCCAATTGGTCAATCCCATGTTTTTCTTTTGGCTGTCTACACGATCGCGTATAATCTCTGCCGCGGTCTGGCCTGTAATCGCCCAGTGCATTTCATTCTGAACCGTCTTAAAAAAATCAATACTAAGCTCATCTGTTGGATCGTAATCCACGCTTGTGGCGTAAATATCTGTGATTTTTTGATAAAACCGACGTTCGGAAGTGCGGATATCCTGGATACGCCGGACCAATTCATCAAAATAATCAAAAGGCTGGCTGGGATTCTTAAGCCGTTCATCATCCAGCACAAACCCTTTCACTATAAATTCCCGCAAATGGCGTGTAGCCCATTGCCTGAAATGCGTAGCCACCTTTGATTTAATCCGATAGCCAACGGAAATGATCAAATCCAGATTGTAAAACTTTGTTTGATAAGATTTTCCATCCGCCGCAGTTGTCAAGAAATCCTTGACAACTGACCGCTCCGACAGCTCTCCCTCTTCAAAAATATTCTTAATATGAAGGCTTATATTTTGTTTTGTCGTTTGAAACAATTCAGCCATTAACTGCTGAGAAAGCCAGACCGTTTCATTTTGAAACCGCACGTCAATTTTTGTCTCGCCGGCCTCAGTCTGATAAATAATAAGCTCTGATTTATTCGGCTCTTTTTTATTCATCAAGCACCTCGCGTGTTTTAAATATCTAAACCATTTTCGTACACTCACGAAAATGGTATTGCCCTCAAACCTTAACTCTTATTTTTCCTGTTAAAAGTTTTTGCATTAGGCCTTTTTTTTGTCTAGTTATTAATGCAAGCTTTTGTTTCAATGTTAAAATTTCCTCATCAATTCCACTTAAAACATTCGCTATTTTCTTTTGTTCGCTGATTTTTGGAGCTAATATTTCTATCTTGCCTATATCTCCAGTGCTTAGACCAAAGCGAGTTGCGCCATTAGCGTATTTATAGAACTGTTTTCTAACCCTTAAAGTTTTTAGTGAGTTAGCCAAATAGACTGAATCAATTTTTTCCTGGTCAGGCCGTATTATAGCAAGGTGATATCCACAAATCACCCCTTTCAATTTCCCTACAACTACTGCTGGCACGCCAATATCCTCCGGCGTTTCTGAATCTTTTGTAATTACAACGTCCCAACTTTCTGGGATATCTTTATACAAACCTCGAGCTATCATATCCCCAACTCCTCTAAATATACCGCCATTTCATTTTTTACTCCACTTAGCTCTTTTTCAAGTTGTTCGATCTCTTTTTGCGTTTCTTTTATATCAACTTCTTCCTCCTCCTCAAAAGTATCAACATATCGCGGGATATTAAGATTAAATTCGTTTTCTTTAATCTCCTCGAGCGTCGCTCTATAGGAATATTTTTCTTTGGTTTTATAATCAATAAATGTTTTTATTATTTTATCAATATCTTCTTTTCTTAGTTTGTTTTGTGGCGTGCTTTTTCCAAATTCACGGCTAGCATCAATAAATAACACATCTGTTGTCTTTCTATTCTTTTTAAAAATAAGTACTGAAACTGGAATCCCTACCCCAAAAAATAAATTTGCCGGTAATCCTATAACTGCATCAAGAAGATTTTCCTCGATTAGCTTCTGTCTGATTTTGCCTTCTGAACTTCCCCTAAATAAAACTCCATGAGGAACAACAACCCCAACTCGTCCATCATCACCCTCTACCATCGTCTCAACCATATGAGAAATAAAGGCGTAATCACCTTTACTTTTAGGCGGTACCCCCCGATAAAATCTCTTAAACCTATCATGTTCCGCAGTATCATGCCCCCATTTATCTAAGGAAAAAGGGGGATTGGCAACTATAATATTGAATTTCATTAAGGAATCATCTTTGATTAATTTAGGATTATCAATAGTATCGCCCCACTCTATCCTCGCATTATCAACTCCATGCAAAAACATATTCATCTTACACAATGCCCAGGTACTGCCATTACTATCCTGACCAAACAATGAAAAATTATTATCGGGAACTTCTTTTGCAACTTTAAGAAGTAAAGATCCTGAACCACATGTTGGGTCACAGATTCTGTCCCCACTCTTGGGCTGTAATATTTTGGCGATAAGCTCAGAAACCTCTTCTGGGGTATAGAATTCCCCACCTTTTTTTCCTGCACCGCTTGCAAAATTTTTAATTAAATACTGGTACGAATTACCAATAATCTCCAGCTTGCCAATCCGCGAAGGCCGCAAGTCAAGCTTGGGATTTGCAAAATCATCTATTAAATGTTTTAGACGTTTGTTTCTGTCTTTTGCTTGTCCAAGAATAGCCTCAGAGTTAAAATCTATATTGCGAAATACATTTTCAAGCTTTAGTTTGTTGGCTTCTTCAATTCCGCTTAAAGCTTTATTAATAATCTCTCCAATATTTGTTTCATTTCTTTTACTGTAAATATAATCAAAATCACAGTTATCAGGAAGAATGAACCGCTCTCTTGTCATCTTTCTTAAAACGCGCTCTTTATCTCCCTTGTATTCCTTTTCATATTGTTCTTTTTTGTCTTTCCATACATCGCTTAAATATTTAAGAAAAAGAAATACTAAAATATAATCCTTATACATTGCCGAGTCGATTGCGCCCCGAAAAGTATCACAAGCAGCCCAAACCATTTTATTTATTTCTTCTTGCCTTATTTGATCGTTATTCATTGATACCCCCATAAATCTATTTGATTATTGCACTATTAAGAATTGTGTCTACCAAAAGCTTGCGCTTTTCAGATATTTGTTCGATTAAAATTTTTTCTTTTACATACAACTCGTTTACGGCTACAATTTTCTCTTGCGTCTTGATATCTGGAATAATAATTTCTACGTTGCCCAAAATCTCCTTATTGATAATCGGAATCCTTGTCCCGCGCGCATGCGAATCAAAATACTTTTGCACTAAACTATTATTTAAAAACCATACTAAATATTCAGGCTTAACTTCCGGACTTAACTCCCGGATAATGAAATAATGCCCTGTTGCGACTAAGCCTTCAACATCTCTACCAACAAGAGCAGCAATCCGTTTATTACTTTTTGCTTTAAAAATAATATCATTTTTTTTGATAAATCTATCTTCGCCTATTTTTCCAAGCTTCACTCTGGAAAGTTGATTATACAAAATATTTCCCTCATCAGTTACATCACGCAACTGAATCACGGAAACATTTCCTTCATCATCTGTTGAAATTCTATTTTTAAACAAATGTCCAGAGATGATATCAGTTATTTCCTCTAATCTCACTTTACTCTTTTCCTTGCGCATGTTTTTCCTTAGTTTCTTATTTGCTATAATAATAAGTATAGCATAACTTCCATTTTTGTCAAGTTTTTTGTTAGTTTATTGTTTGCTATTGACTTTCCTGGTTAATTTTTGAATATAAGAACCTCAGGAGCGATAAAGGCAGCATTAAGGCCCTATCGGCGCAAGGAGGGCTTTTTTTACCCCGTATTTGACGGGGTAATTTAGAGCTTGGCTCGGGATACCCGAGCAATTACAGACATGGAAATGGATTTCACCACATTCCCACCACATAAACCACAAAAAAACAGACAATTCCTATCTGATGATAACTGATGTTGTCTGCACTTGCCTGATGATATATGTTGCTTAAAATATAGGGGGTTATGACAAAAAATTACCCTATCCTCGATAAATTCAAAGATAGGGTAAAACATTCTGAAAAATCTTTTCGAAGAGCGTCAAACAATATTAGCCCTATACCATTCGCATAGCTCAGGTACAGGGCATTCACCACTCGCTTCGTTGTTTTATGGCCGTGCCATGAACCCTGCACCATTTCAGGTGCAGGGCGTAGCCCGACCATGAACCCGAACGAAGTAAGTGGTTTATGGGAGTGGTTCATGGCGGAGAGGCTGGGATTCGAACCCAGGGATCACTTTCGCAATCACACACTTTCCAGGCGTGCCCGTTAAACCAACTCCGGCACCTCTCCGAAAAATTACGCAGTAATTTTGAGGACTTCGATCCGCCAATTTTCGTGGCGGTGAGAAGTCTTACAACCCTCTCACTCTGCTCGAGGTGATTTGTATAACAGCACAAATCAGAACCCTATTTTTTAAGATCAGCATTAACATTAGCACAAAAACACCGGAAAATCAAGGGCAGAGGGAAAAACCCCGTATCTGAAAATAAAAACCCCCTGCAATAAATTATATTGCAGGGGGTTATAGCTTACTCTTACAGTTTATGCCGTCTTGCCATAATCCATTTTTGCCATATGCTCGTACATCTTAAATCTGCGGTTGACCTCTTCCTGAGACAACTTCAGGAACATTGCCGCCCTTTCCGGAGCCATTTCCTCTAATGCCTTAAACCTGGTTTCATTATAGATGTAGTCTTCCAGGGGAATGCCCGGCGCCTTGCTGTCAAGTTGCAGCGGGTTTTTCCCTTCTTTCATCAGGTCGGGGTTAAACCGAAACAACGGCCAATAGCCGGACTGCACGGCCTTTTGCTGCTGGTCCATACCCCCGGTCATGTTGATGCCGTGCGCGATACAATGCGAATAGGCGATGATCATCGATGGCCCGCTGTATTGTTCTGCCTCAATAAACGCCTTCTGCGCCTGTGCCGGGTTCGCGCCCATGGCAATACGCGCGATATAAATCGAGCCGTAGGTAACCGCGAGAAGCGCGAGGTCCTTTTTAAACAGCGGTTTTCCCGCCGCGGCAAACTTCGCGATCGCGCCCATGGGCGTGGCCTTGGACATCTGTCCGCCGGTATTGGAATATACCTCCGTATCCAGCACCAGTACGTTCACGTTTTTGCCCGAGGCCAGTACATGGTCAAGCCCGCCGTATCCGATATCATATGCCCAGCCGTCGCCGCCGAGAATCCATACGCTCTTGGCTACAAGATAATCGGCAATCTCCAAAAGCTCCTGCCCTGCCGGGCCCTTTACTTTCGCTAAAGGAACCTTTAGTTTTTCCACGCGTTCGCGCTGGTCTTCAATCTGCTCGTGCGTTTTCTGGACCGCGGCGAGAATCTCGTCAATAAGCGCGGACTGGCTGCTAAGGTTCTTATCCTGCCGGATTTTTTTCAGCAAAAGCTGCGCCTTTTCCGTAATCTGATCCACGGACAGCCGCATACCGAAACCGAATTCGGCATTGTCTTCAAACAAAGAATTCGACCAGGACGGGCCTTTGCCGTCACTGCGCACGCAATAAGGCGTCGTCGGAAGGTTGCCGCCGTAAATCGATGAACATCCGGTCGCGTTGGCAATCAAGGCGCGGTCGCCGAAGAGCTGCGTAAGCAGTTTCACGTACGGGGTCTCGCCGCATCCGGCGCAAGCGCCGGAAAACTCAAACAACGGCCGCATCAACTGCGAGCCCTTTACCGTAGTTATCGCGAACGGCAGCTCTTTTATCTTCATGTCCGGTATGGACAGGAAGAATTCGAAATTTTTCTTTTCCCGCGCGCGGATAGGCGGCTGCGCAACCATGTTGATCGCCTTTTTCTGCGTCGGCTTTCCGTCCGCGCCTTTTTCAAAGACCGGGCATTTGTTCACGCACGCGCCGCAGCCCGTGCAGTCTTCCGGAGCAATCTGCAGAGAAAATTCCTTGCGTTCAAGGCCTTTGCCTTTTGCCGGGGTATGCTTAAACCCTTCCGGCGCGTCTTTGAGAATATCCTTATCATATATCTTCATGCGGATAACCGCGTGCGGGCAGACAAAACTGCACTGGCCGCACTGGATACACACCTCCGGTATCCATTCCGGAACCTGCAAGGCGATATTTCTTTTCTCATACTGCGAAGTCGCCGTGGGAAACGTACCGTCTATGGGAAACGCGGATACCGGGATGTCATCGCCTTTGCCGGCAATAATCCGCGCCGTAACATTGCGCACGAATTCCGGCGCGTCTTCCGGCACAACCGCGGGAATGGCTATCTTGCTCGTGGCCTTATTAGGCACGATTACCTGCTCCAGTGACTGCAGCGCCCTGTCCACGGCCTTGTTGTTCATGTCCACGACCTTTTCGCCTTTTTTGCCGTAGGTCTTTTTAATCGAATCCTTAATCGCGGCCACAGCCTTATCAATGGGTACGATATTACTGATCTTGAAAAACGCCGTCTGCATAATAACGTTGATACGGCTGCCGAGCCCGATCTCATCCGCCAGGTCAAAGGCCTTGAGCACGTAGAATTTAAGCTTTTTATCAATAATCACCTGCTGTACCTCTCTGGGAATCTTATCCCAAACCTCGTCTTTACCGTAAGGGCTGGCGAGAAGAAACGTGGCGTTCGGCTCGGCAAAGGAAAGCATGTCGTATTTTTCCAGGAAGCTGAAGTTATGGCAGGCAATAAAATTCGCCTTTTGGATTAAATAGGTGCTTTTGATCGGATTTTTTCCAAAGCGAAGATGCGATATCGTCATTGAACCGGCCTTTTTCGAGTCATACACAAAAAATCCCTGCACATAATTTTCCGTTAAATCACCGATAATCTTAATCGAATTCTTGTTCGCGCCGACCGTACCGTCCGCCCCAAGCCCATAGAAAACGCCGCGGAATGTCTGCGCGTCTTCGGCGGTGTAGCAGCTGTCGGTAACCAGGCTGGTGTTCGTTACGTCGTCGTTTATGCCCACGGTAAAATGGTTCTTCGGCTGCGCCAGAGCAAGGTTCTCGAACACGGCCTTGACCATGCACGGGTTAAACTCCTTTGAGCCCAGGCCGTAACGTCCGCCGATGATTTTCGGCCAGGATTTAAACGCGGCAAAACCCTTTTCCAGGGCCTCGCCGATGGCCGAACGCACATCCAGGTACAACGGCTCGCCGATCGCGCCCGGCTCTTTTGTCCGGTCCAGAACGGCAATTGATTTCGTCGTTGCCGGCAGGGCATTGATAAAATCCTTTACGGAAAACGGCCGGTATAAACGCACGTTGACCATGCCGACCTTCTTGCCCTGCTTGTTAAGGTCTGCCACGGTTTCCTGCACTGCTCCGGCGCCGGAGCCCATGATCACGATGATATGCTCGGCATCCGCTACGCCGTAATAATCGAATAACTTGTATTTACGCCCCACCTGTTCGGCAAAGCGGTCCATTGCTTCCTGAACCGCGGCAGGAGTTTTGTCGTAAAAACGGTTGACCGTCTCTCTTTCCTGAAAAAAGACATCCGGGTTCTGCGACGTACCTTTTATCGTCGGGCGGTCCGGGGTCAGCGCCCTTTTGCGATGCGCCATTACCAGATCATCCTTTATAAGCGCGCGCATATCATCAAAGGTGAGTTCTTCCACCTTTTGAATCTCATGCGAGGTGCGGAACCCGTCAAAAGTCATAACGAACGGAACACGCGATTCCAGGGTTGCCGCCTGGGCAACCAGGGATAAGTCCATGACCTCCTGCACGCTAGCGGCAAACAATATGGCAAATCCGGTGGAGCGCACGGCCATAACATCCGAATGGTCGCAGAATATGGATAACGCGTGCGCAGCAAGCGAACGCGCCGTAACATAAAAAACCGCCGGAGTTAATTCTCCGGCAATCTTAAACATATTCGGAATCATAAGCAGTAATCCCTGCGACGCGGTAAAGGTCGTCGTCAGGCTTCCGGCGCTCAATGCTCCGTGCACTGCCCCGGAGGCGCCGCCTTCGGACTGTAATTCAGAAACAACCGGCACCTGGCCCCAGATATTCACCTGTCCCTTTGCCGATTTTTCATCCGCCATCTCTCCGATACCGGAAGACGGGGTTATCGGATAAATCGCGATTACTTCATTGGTCGCGTGCGCTACGTATGCCGCCGCGGTATTACCGTCTATTGCAATCTTTCTCCTTGCCATTGCTTCCTCCAGGTTTTAAAAACTACTGTATACGACTTACGCAAGCGCAAAAAACCCCCCAAAAATCACCCTTAAAGCAATTCTCCTATCCAGTTAATCTATCGGCCCTTCGGGTGGATATTTCACGTTCTGCGTGAAATATCCAGGCTAGTGTGAATTGCCAAGTCCTTTGGCGAGTTTTTTGCCTTGCAGTAACATTTCTGAATTCATTATATAATAGCCGGCAGTAAGTGTCAACCCATTTGGCATTCGCGCTATTTCCGCTGTAAGCATTTTTCGCAGATTTTTGCTAAAAAAACCATTTATTCCTCTTAAATCACTTACGAATCAGGTTGCCGATGACGTTCGATGTTAAATTTGGGAAAAATTACGCTGTGAATTCGAACGGGAACCTGTAGCCAATCTATTTTCGTAATCGTAAGAATAAGTTTTTGTCCCGCTGGCATTGCTCGTTTCGCTGGTCAGGTTGTATTGTGAACCTTTTCCAATGCGGGTTTGGAAGACTGGTTGGAAGAGCTGGAAAGTAATTCCTTTTGCGGAAAGACAAAATTAAAAAATTCTGTCTACCGGACAACTTTTTTCCTGACAAACTTTATAGTACTTTCGCATTTCGAGGTCTGATAATATGTGAGTTATAAAAAAATTGATGATTCCTCAGAAAGCGGTTAAAATAGTTTTGGGAAAAACTAAAATATTAACCCTTTAGAAAAGGAGGAATCACCATGAATTATGTTGGCGT
>JAHIOQ010000050.1 GCA_018895275.1 Candidatus Omnitrophota bacterium | reverse complement strand
TGACCAGCAAGCTGAGCCAATAACTGCCGGATATTTAGAGTGTTCAATTTAGGATCCCGCATGAAGTTACTTTCTCTAATATCGCGCTGGGATGCGAAATGAAGCTTAAATAAAATGTTTTGTCTGGCATCGCAGAACAAGGAATAGCTCTTATCCCTGAGATCTTTTAAAAAGTTTTCCCGCTTTATCCAGCAGGCTTAATTTAAGACATTTTGAAAATTTATTCCGTACATTAATAAAATTTCCTAAAACAAAATCCGCAACACATTAATTTAAAAAGAGTTATGATGGCAGAAAAAAATCCTGCCGCTATTGAAAAAATTATATTTGCGTGGTATACTTTATGGAATTTTGTAAACTTTTTAAACAGGATTTATTAATTTCTTTAAAAAGTTTTGATTTTTTATGCGATTTCAGGGTGATTTTTTTTAATTAATTGAAAGGAGATACGGTATGTTTTCAGCTCTTAAATTGAAATTGGGGGTAAAGGTTATTGCGGTTGTAATTATTCAATCATTTCTTATATTTGACCTTGCCTTCGCGGCGAACGGAAAAATTTATATAACCGAAAACAATTATCTTTCTCCTACATTGCAAATTAACAATGCCGATTTTAGAGGTGCTGTAGGAGGCGCTCTGAATCCGCAACCAAAAGGTCACGATAATAGCCTTCTTGAGTTAATAAAAGCAAAACCCGCTGAATTAGGGGAAATTACTCTATACCCGAAGCATGAAGAGTTGATTCAAATTGGTTTTCCGACTGCCGGATGGAGAAGTAAGTTCCCTGAATATGGTGGGATGTTCAGCAAAGAGAATGTATATTCAATTTGCCAGGCGGGGGTTGAATATATGAATGATAAAAAATCTTTTTTTGATGAAGCGGGGCTTGAGCGCGCGGTAGTTATCGCTCATGATACAAGAAATCACATGGCGGAGTTTGCCAGAGAAGTAGCTACTATATTTGCCAGTAATGGTATAAAAGTTTATTTGGTGGACGATTTTTCGTCGTCTCCGGTGAATGTGTTTATTTTAAGAAAATATAATGCATCGTTATTGATTAATTTGACGGCTTCGCATAACGGCCCTGAATACGGCGGTTTTGAATTTTTTGATGGCAGGACCCTTGGGTTAGCGCACGAGGATATAAATGCATCGGTTACAGGAGCCCTGTCCAAGACGAAGGAAGTAAAATATTATAAAGATATTAATGCCCCTGAGGTTAGAGAAAATATCGAAAAAGTAGAAGTTCCCTTAAAGGAATATGTGACATATTTGCAAACTGAATTAGGTATAGACTTTGACATAATAAAGCAGCAGAAACCACGTCTCATAAATGATTGTCAATACGGCACAAGCGTATTAATGAAAAAATTAGCAAAAATTGCCGGTTTGCAGGATTATTTTAGGTTTATACACGATGAGCCAAGAGCAGATATGGGCGGGTTGAAAAACTCCGAAACTTTACCGGAGAACCTCGCTGAATTATCACAAGAAGTGGTTAAGCAAAAGGCTGATGCGGGAACAGCGCAGGATACCGATGGTGATAGGTTTGGTCTTATACTAGAAAATGGGAAATGGCTTTCTCCGAACCAATTTTTTAGCTTATTGACTTATTCTTATTTAAAAACAGAATCCCAAAAACCAGATTTTGACCCGAAAAAATATGTAGTGATCAGGACCATCCCTTCAACTGGTTGGGTCGATAAAATAGCCGCACATTTCGGCATTCCGGCTGAAAATGTCTGGGAAACTCCGGTTGGCTTTCGGTGGGTAAATGCGGCCATTCATAAGGCAAGGGCAGAGGGCAAAATTCCGATTATTGCTTTTGAAGAATCCGGCGGAGCATCCATATTAGATAGCCTGCCTTATAAGGACGGTATTGCCGTAGCTTTTAAATTCCTTGAAATTACGGCGCGGCTAAAAAAAGAAGGGAAAGATTTATCCTCTTTATATAACGAGTTGGAGCAGGTGATCGGAAAAATTTACAGCAACCGGGATAATCCGAAACTGGAAATTGCCAGTAAGTCAGAAATTGCTGATAATCCGAAGCTGGCACCTGTTATTAAGAAAATAGCTGAGTTATATCAGGGCAAAAACGGAAAAATCATGTCTCACTTCAGGGAATTTGCCAAGAATTTAACGCCCGGATCAGAAATTAATCTAGAGGGGGAAAAATTTGTTGTTACTGCTACCAATTTTGCGGATGGAGTAAAAATTGCGTTTAAAGGGGGCGCCTGGGTATGCATAAGGCCATCAGGCACGGAGCCGGTATTTAGAGTTTATACTGAGGCTTATAGTGAAAAAGAAAGAGCGCTTTTAGCTCAGTGGTTTCTGAAAGATATAGAAAAATTCGCAGATGAAGCGAGAAGTCTTCTTCCCAGGAATGCTGAAGATTTTATGAGAGAAATTGATTTTATTACCCGTGTGCTTGGTGCGGAAGGCAGTTATCCTACAGTTGTTGAAGTATGGAAACGTGCGACAGATGTAGTGGCTTTAATAAAAGAATATAGCAAGGTTTCCGGTAAAACTGTGGAAACGGTGTTACAGGCATTTGACGCAAACGACTTCTTAAAGACGTTATCCGCCCTCTATCGCGTGCGGACCGCGGGGGTATTGGATGCTTCCGAGTACGAAGGGAAAACCTTGGAAATTTCCGTAACGAACGAAAAGTATCAAGGCACGAATCCGCAGAAGGATGCCAAAGGACAGCCTTTATCCGAATATCTGAGATTGATGCGTCAGATAGCGCCGAATGTGCCGAATATTTTCCGTGACGGGATGGAAGGATTTGTGGGTACGTTTTTAGGTATGGAATTAGAGAAAGGAAAGGCGGAAACTCCGGATTTAAAAAGTATTGTCGAACGTTTAAAAACCTTTCTTGCTAAAGTTGATTTGAAAAATATCCGTTATATAGTTACTTACGGCATAGGCGCAAATGAAATGTATTCGCATCAGCTGGCAAGAGCGATGAACGCGTTTTTTAAATTTATGGGTTTAGACGTGCAGTGGATTGTCGTAAATAATCCCGAACACCTGGGGATTATTCCCAAAAATGCAAACAATGAGAACACCATTGTTTTTGAAATGTCGCGCAGCGGCAAAACCGGGGAAACCCGCGATTTCTTTAATGCTACAAAAGGCCGTTTTAAAACGCGTATTGTCGCGGCAAACGGTGAAGCGCTTTTTAATCTGGCAAAGAAACTGGAAAAGGCGGGAGGTAAGGTACTGGTTATCGATGATACTCCCGGTCACATCGGCGGACGGCAGATGAACCGTAAAACCCTGATGGTTTATGCCCCGCTGTTTGTCGCTTTAGCCGGTGGATTAAAGGATATCAATCAGGCTGAGGAATATTTGGCCGCATATACTTCTTCATTGCTTTCTGCGAATAATGAACTGGATTATGGTAAAGGGTTGGGAAGTCACGGTGTGGCAGCCGCGGAATTTTTACTGCGGCAGCGGGAATCGGGAAGAAGCAAGTTTGCCGTGCTTTTTGATGATACATTATATCCCGCTTCGAAAGAGTTGGGACAGCTTATAAACGAAGGCGGTAATAAAATTATCGCCGGCGGAGCCAATTTTAATATCTTGGACAGCTATTCTCTGAATAAAGACCGCGATTTGGTGGATATGGTCGCGGAAAAGGCGCCGCAGTCACAGGTATTTGTCGCTTTGTTGAATAAGAACGCCCCGGAATATAAAGAACATGCTGCTTATATCGAGCAGTTAAATGGTAAAGGTATTCCGGTAATCGTGATTTCCATTGATTTACGTAAAGACGATTTGAAGTATAGTTTGCAGGCGATCGCGCGTTTAAGCGCTCTCTTGCAGGATATGACCGTATATTTTACCAACATTACCCAGCAGAGCGCCGATGCCAATCCCTCGGTAAAATTAGTACGTGAGATTACCGCGGCAATGACCGCTTTAATTAAAGAAAAAGTAGCCGCCGGAGAAACAGATTTGACTTTGACGGCAGGTGAGGTATTTAACCGCATTACGCAGACACAGCAAAAAGGGCGTATAGACGCGAAAGGAAAACTGGATAAACTCGGGGTAACACGGACGGAATTTAATCAGGCATTTGAGCAATTCAGAAGCGCGATTACCGGATTAGCTCAGGCATTGGGTATCAGTGAAAGCAAAGCAACTTTTATTTATATGAGCGCGATAGCCGATGTGGTCAAGACAGATATGAGCGAGCCCGGAAAGCTGCACGGTTCGCAGGAAGTCGAAGAAGCTTTCAGCCGTCGCACCGGTCTGGCAGCAACGGTTAACACGTTAGCGCCTGCGCAACAGCCTATTTCTTTAAATAAAGAAGTGGTTTTGGAAACTACGAATAAGAGCCGGGTTTCCGTTTTTGCGGATGATGAAACGCTGGGTGTGGTAAATCAGATACAAGGAAATACGGCAGAACGTATTGCCGAATATTTGTTTAAGATGTGGCAAACTGGCAGGTATGATATGAGATATATGCCTTTGGCATTTCCGGAAGCGGAAAGGGATAATTCGGTTATTGCGGAATTGCGGCGCTTTATTGTGGAAAAGTTTGGCGATTTGGATGTAACGTCCCCGCAGTGCCCGTTCCCGAACGCGGCGCATACGGGGTTTGAGTCGATTGTTTCTCATCCATTGAAAGTGTTTTATTTTGCGGTTGCCTACACGGATACTTATGGTAAAGATGGCAAAATCAATGGGACATCGGAAGTAGAACCGGGAGTTACGGTGGATAAAGCCGCTTATGTATATAATCTGGCTAACGACTACCGTGCGCCTTACGGTGGTTCTCCCAGTGTTGTATTCAGCGTGAACAACGGAAAAGAGTTAGAGAATGTAAAAAGTGTTCTTTCCGGGGCGCTGGATTTGTTCCGGAAAAAGATTGATACGTATGTAAGCACCGAGGGATCCAAAAAGAAAGAAGAGAAAAAATTACCGGTTAGCTTGAACGACAGAGAAACCTACCGCTTCGTATCCATCTCCATGGGCGGGGATAAGGTGGCGATATCCGTAAACGACGGATATAACAACATTATCGACCATATGGAAGTCAGATGGAATGATGTCTTTGCCGGCGGTGCGAAGAACGCGGACGCGGAAGCGATCATGAGTCTGGTTGCCGAAAATATTAATAGGCTGCTGGAAAGGAATCAGGTTTCCGCGGCGGCTGTTAATAAAGTAAGCTCGAATCTCTGTGGCCCGGTAGATAAAGAAAAAGGTATTTTCGGTTCGGAATTCCCCGTGCCGAACCTGCCTATCGGCGACAAATATCCGTTCAGAGCACAGCTGCAGCAGAAACTTTCCGTATACGGTATATATGCCGACGTAGAAATGGTCAATGATGCGGAAGGCGCGTTGAAGGGTGAAACATATTCTCCAAAAGGCGCGTTAAGAGATTATCCGGACGGAGGAGTAACGATAAACGGCGGCGGGGCGAACTCTGCGGTAAAGAAAAACGGTGAGTTTTATGCCGGCGACAAGGGAGAGTTAAAAGAATTCGGGCATAATCTGGTACGGGTGAAAGGCAAAGACGACGACTTTTATCATTATCAATGGGTTGGGGAAAAGGCCTTAGGCCGTCATCCGATAGAAGTTGGCAACAGCAACGAAGAAATCATCAGGAAGTCCGGAGATATGGGCAGAGCTTATGTGGCAAATCCGGCGAAATTTGTTCAGGATAACCCGGATTATCCTTTGATTAATTGGGCACAGGGTGATAGGGATTATGAGGACCGGACTTCCGGCCCAAGCATAGACCGCATATTGGCAAGAACGGGTTTTAAGGGATATACCGTAAAGAATCTTACGGAAAAGGCAGCGAACGGTGATCAACATGCTATTAACTGGATTAAAGGAATAGGCCATGAAGTCGGCCAGGCACATGCCGCGCTTTTTGCCTCTTACCCGAATGAAGGATTTATCAAACACTGGGTGCTGATTTCCGGAGTGAATGA
>JAHIOQ010000049.1 GCA_018895275.1 Candidatus Omnitrophota bacterium | reverse complement strand
TCATCTGCTCTGTCCAGATTTGCCCCATCTTTTCCCGCGTATAACGGCTGATCATAATCGTCCTTTCTGCATTATCGTAAGCATCTTAAGTATTTAATAATATCAAATTATTCAATTTGCGTCAAACTATTTATCGGGCAACGTTGTTACTACTTTTACCACAGCTTGTTACACATTTTGAGCCATTCGTAAATAATAACACAAAGATTATATACTAATTGTTTTTCCAGGTCTTGTTTTCCTTCAAAAACAATATATCGAACCAAAACCTCTGGCGGTAAAAGTCGAGGCAATAATCCCTTCAGCATGGCTTCCGCAGATAGCTCCTCAAGAAAAAACACTAACTCGCTCATAATGGGTCCGCCCCCTTAAGGAATCCTTGTTTCCAAAGATAACCCATTTTATCACCATCCTTCATGTATCCCTTAATCTGCTCATCTTCGCTGGCACGACGTACAGTTGTGTATCCACATTCTTTAACTAACCAAAACACCTCATTCAACTCAGCGGCATTAAGGAAATCCGGCGAATGCGTTGAAATAAACACTTGCCCGCCCCTTTGAGCGTACTCACGGAACTCCTCTGCCAATTCCATTAACAATTTAGGATATAGTTGATTCTCCGGCTCTTCAACACATAAAAGCGGATGGGGTTTAGGATCATGAAGCAAGGTTAAATAAGCGAACATCTTTATAGTTCCATCGGAAACATGGCGAGCAAGAAAGGGGTCTTCAAACGCTCCGTCCTGAAACCGTAAAAGCACGCGGCCTTCTTCAGTTGTCTTAACATCAACTTTCGCTATTCCCGGTACGCGTTTTTTTAGTTTTTCTATAATCTTATTAAATATATCTTCATGCCGTTTATATAAGTATTCCGTTACTAACGATAAATTTTCTCCTTCTTTCGATAGGTGCTCCGCATAACCCGCTTCCTGCTCTGGACGAGCCCGTTGAATATGAAAATCAGAAATATGCCAATTAGAAATTAATTCCCCCAAAGCCATTGCGGCAGGAAACTTTTTAAATTGAGCTAACCCTTTAACTGCAAGAGTATCTGAAGATTTAAGAATTTGCGGTTCACGATTAAGGTCTTTTTCATCTTGCACCTTATCCGGCTCATTTGTTACAGCCTCCCCTTCTCCTTTTGAAAAATCGAGAAAATGCCATGGGTTACCTTTACTGCCCCGGCGGTATTTCAATACTTCGCGCTCAACTACAGGATAGCCACCTTCTTCATTAATAGCCAAAAAATATGTGACTAAGGGCGACCTTTCGCTTTCTCGAAACTTCAGCTCGATTTCAATTGGGCCAGCGGTATTTCGGCTACGGACTTCTTGAAACCCGCGGCTGCCGCCAAGCTTGGTTAATGCAACATGCACATTTTCAGTAAGCGCATCTTTTAAAAAAGCAAACATACTGAATAATGTTGATTTTCCTGTCCCGTTCGCGCCGACAAAAATACACATTTTAGGAATATCTCTGATTTCCACGTCTTTGAACGCCCGAAAATTCTTAAGCCTGATATACTCAATTTTCATAAACCCTCCAATATTTTATTAACAAAACAGAGACACAATAATTTAATATTATACCAAATTATATAATATTCTACTTTACAAAATATTAATTCATGCAACTGAGCGCTTCTGCCTTAACTGCGCATCCACCCTTGTAATTAATTCTTCTTTCTTTAAATTTCACATGTCCGCCTTTTTGCTCCGTACTTTATTCGAGCGCCCCATGGCGTTGGCTATCGGAGGCCAAACCACTGCCTTCCGGCTTGTGGTGAGTGCCGACGAACCAAACCGCTGAGCTAAAAACTTCTCAATATGATACTGTTGAATTTTATTCGGCGTGGTCTTACCGTTTAGCCAGCGACTTACCGTTGAAAAGGCAACTTTTAGATCTTTTGCCAGATCAACCTGCGTGATCCTGTTTTCCAGTCGGTATAATTCCAATTGCTTAATAATGTCCATTAGAGACTACCCCCGTGTCCGTATCTTTATAATGGTTTTCCGGAAAACTCTGTATTTTTTGCATGCTTTGCATTATATAGCAAAGAAGGCGTTCCAGGCAAGAAATATTTTCAATCCATTTGAGCTTTTTGCAGTGTGAAATACAGTAGGCTTTCAAAAAAGAAAACCCACAAAAAGTGGGTTTTGGTTTTTGGTAGCCCCAACGGGATTTGAACCCGTGTCTAATGGCTGAGAACCATTTGTCCTGGACCAGGCTAGACGATGGGGCCATATATTTGAATTTTAATTATATCTTATGTTCTAAAAATTGTACCCAAGCTTCCCGCATGCATCCGCCATAGGCGGATTCTGCGGGATTCCGCCGAACCAGCTACCGCTGGTGCAGGCGGAAAGACGATGGGGCCATATATTTGAATTTTAATTATATCATATCGAATCCAAAAGTCAAGAACCGGTCAAAAAGTGTCAAGAGTGTTATGAAAAATTGCATGAAAACATGAAAAATTGGTCCATTCTTAAATGAATTGAAAGAAAAGATATAAGGCATAAAGTTTGACGAGGGATTTCAAGACTCGTAAACGGAGATATTACCCAAGAAAAACTCTGTGATCTTTGCCGGCATCGCCGCCACAGAGAAGCATATCTAAAGATGGCCAGGCGAGTGGCTCTGTGTGAGAATGTAAAATTTTAGAAGTTTTGTAAAAAGTTATTCGCTCAGCCGTTATTTCCCTAACTGTTCTACCAGCTTATTAAGCTCTACCGCGTATTGAAAGAGTACCTGAGCGGAAGAGGACATCTCCTCCATAGAGGCGCACATTTCCTCCACGGAAACAGATACCTGCTGGGTCCCGGTTGAACTTTTTTCCGCGATTGACGCAACTTCATTAACGGAATTCACGACGGTAGCAATTCTTTCAAGCTGCTTCTTGATGATGTCATTCATACTCATGACCATCTTTGTCGTACGATCCGATACGGAAACAATTTCATTCAAAGCCGTGGACGCTTTACTAACCACTTTTTTACCTTCATTAACTTCTCGATATCCGGATTCAATAGAGCTGACAACTTTTCTTGTTTCACTCTGAATCCCGGCAATAAGATTAGCAATCTTACTTGCCGCGCGGGCAGAGCCTTCCGCCAATTTTTTTACTTCCTCGGCGACAACGGCAAAACCTCTGCCGCTTTCTCCCGCGCGGGCAGCCTCAATCGCCGCGTTAAGCGCCAGCAAGTTCGTCTGGTCCGCGATCGAGGTTATTGTTTCGATAATTTCCCCTATTTCCTGCGACCGGTCTCCCAACACGGTTACGGTCTCAACTGCCTGAGAAACAATATCACTGATACGCTCCATGATTTTAACCGTCTCTGTGGCCGCCTCTTTTCCAAGCTGCGCCTGTTCAAAAGACTTCTTTGCCGCTTGCGCGGTCTCGTTGGTACTTGAAGCTATCTCACTTGAAAGCGCGCCGATATCGCTCATAACACGGGAAGTATCTTCTAAACGCTGTGCCTGGATACTAACTCCCTTATTGATTTCCTGTATGGTACTGGAAAAATCAACCGTCGTACTGTTCATCTGCTCCGTTGACGCGGACAACGCCTCCGCGGACCGTTTTACCTTATCCGCCGTCTGTTGCACCTTCTCAACAATTTTACGCAAGGTATCCATGAGTTTATTAAACGCCTTTGCCACCTGGAGGGTCTCGTCTTTTGAATCAACCTCAACCTGCCGGCTGAGATCACCTTTCCAGTCACCTACCTGGCGCGCAAGCGAAATAAGCGGTTTTGTTAAACTTTGCGCGAACACATAACTGATAATCGCCGCTATGATTATGCAGATAATAAGCAGGATAAACAATATCGTCTTTATGCGGTTTTGCGCCAGGATTGATTCTTTGTTGCTTACTCCCACCGCAATATCAATAGATGTACTATCTTCACCGAGCAAACATGAAAAAGTAGAAAAGCTAAAAGGCTCATTATCCAGGATTATCTCATCCGTGCTTTTCGAGCGAATAAGCTGCTCCAGACGAGAAAGCGTTTTCTCTTTCGCTGCTTCCGTCACATGTTCTTTCCAAAGATAATAACCCGTCAATCCCCTGTTGACGAAAAAGGCAATTCTGCTTGCCGAGCTTTGCGAAAGCTCCTTGGCAAAATCCGCATTAAGGAATTTGCCGACCTGTACCAGCCCGACAATCTCACCCGCGCTTCTAAGCGGAGCAAAGGCGCGTACCGCATAGCCGCGCTCTCCGGCTTCCACCCCAATTACCACCTTACCGCGGAGCGCAGCCTGTACAAGCGGCTTATCCGCTTTTGAATCGCCGAACAATTCCGGCATATCCGCCCTTATCAACACCGTTCCTTTGCTATCAAAAACCTGTAATGTATCATAATCTTCCGAAGAAAAAGCTTTAAGTACCTCTAAAAGCTGTTTAGTATCTTTTGTTTGAAGCGTATAAGTTACGGCATCCTGGATATCCGGGATATTCTTAAGCAGGTTTACAAATGTCAGCGATTTACGTTCAAAATCCTTAAAATTGGCATTAAGATGGCCTAAAACCTGGGCCACCTGCCTTTCCTGATTATGGCGCAGAGTCTTCTGTATCTGATCTAAAATAAAAAGATATGATATCAATAAAGGCACCACGGCTACAGCTATAATTACCATTGTGAGTTTTGATCGTAATCCTCTAAACATTCTGCTCCTTTAATTTGTCTGATTATAAATTATGTCACACTATCCCCCTCATCCGGGCCTATAATTAAGGGATACACCGGTATTTCCCACTAGCATATAACAGGAAACACCGGAGATCCTCTTTGAGTACTTATAATGCTTTTGTGCAACTTACCTATATGCCGAAAATCCGGCGATAATGGCCTTCTATAGTAGCCATGTCGTTTTCAACGATTCCCGGATTTGACGCCTCAACCGCCGCCGCCAAATGCCCGGTAAGCAATTCATTGAAAACCTTGCGCACTTCTCTATCAAGCCCAAAATCGATCCTTTTCGCTTCAGGGGAAACGATAAGATAATCCAAATAAGCAAGTTTTAACTGCTCTTTAAGCTTTCCCGCGTCTGTCCTGCTGGTAATTGATTTTTTCGCCGCACGAAAGATATCCTGTATGTCGTAGAAAATAAGCTTGTGAAGAGCACCCTTCACTTTCTCTCTATCTTGACTGGCAACTGCACGTTCGAGCTGTGACTTGATATTCACGCTCAAATTTGTCTCCAAAGCAGCTAGGATTGCTTCAATCGGACGGGCAAGCTCTAGAACTTTGGACAATTGCCCGGCGTCAACGCTATCGACCATCTGCCGATAAACGTAGACAGAGGAAACCGCCGCATTCTCTCTGTAGCTTTGCGCGTTTGCTAAAGAAAGGGAGAGTAGCACCACAAGCACACTACATAATATTATGAATAGTGTTTTACCCCTCATATTCAACCCTTTCTTTTAGAAATCAACAACCGCCTCCATTGTAAACCCATCGCCGTCCAGCCCCGCCGGTCCCTTTATAATGTCCTGCCAACGGTACGCGGCACGGAAAAGAACGTGTTCCCAAGGTGAAAAGTTTACGCCCAAGTCAAAAGAAGAACGTTTTCCATAACCCTCATACTGACTCACAGAACTGGGCGCATCGACATTAGGGTTACACCACTGGTAACGGATAACCGGCTGTACGAAATTAATACCCATCTCTTTGTCCAATACCTTATAACCCGCGCTGATATAATAGGTCTGCTGTGTAACCGTTCCGCCCGGCCATTTGACCGAACGAGAACCGGTATCCGCCGGCGCGTCAAAATCCAGCTGTAAGAGGCCGATCATCGAATCCAGCCTGCCGGTAGTATAAAAAAGTTCCGATGTCAAATAGGTAAAATCATATTTATCATTAGTATCGTATTTACCGGTCATCGCTTCTATGCGCCACAACAGTCCTTCAAACGGAGAAAATCCCAATCTCCAGGATAACGCCTTATCGTCGTTATTATCATAGGACTGGCGCGCAGAATTGAATTGTTCGTAAACATAACCGCTGGAATTCATCAATTGTGTATATGTCGAGCCACTACTAGTATATTGAGTATTACTACCCAAATCTCCCGGGCCATTGCTGATCATCAAGCCGTATTCTAAAAACATGTCGCTGTCTTCCATCAGCCAATAACGTCCGGCCGCGCAGATACCGGCATCCCACCATCCGGTGAAACGCAGGAACCGTTCATAAAGATACGGCTGCCAGGTAAAGAATCTGTAGGTGGACGTCGGATAATAGACCTTTTCCTGGGAGCCAAGCATTACAAACTGTCTGCCGATGGAAAGGTTGAATTGCATGCTCGGATGCCAGAGCACACGCTGCGCGCAGGGTTTAACACTACTGCCGTGATACAATTCGAATTCACCTTCAACCAATACGGTAGGGGTAATTTCAGCGATAATATCCACATAAAAGCTCTGCGGTAAAAAGGTGCTTTCACCGGAAGCATTCGCCGCGGAAGTACCGTCGGCATAATATCCCTGGACATGACGGCCCACATTCCAGAACTGTGAGCTTAAAAAACCGTGAATCTCCGGCAATGCCGCATCAAAACCGTACGGCAAACCTTTAGCCGCGAAGAAAACATCTCTTGAATCTTCCTCCGCGTAACCCGTTGTCGCCAGGCCGGCAAAACCGACCGCGATTAATCCTATAGCTAACGCTATCGTCAGGCAAGTTCTTTTCATATAGTTCCTCCTTAGTTCTCTTCTTAGTTCTCTTCTTAAATATCACATTTTCTATTTCTTTACTGCTTTTTCATAACAAAACTCAACCACGCAATTTCCCCCCCCCTTCTGTGGCAATTTTTGAGTTAATCTTTCTTTTCCTTAATAATATATTGTATAGCCGTTGCCTGCGCCTGCCGCGGCCCCAGCAAATCCATTTTGCGTTTCGGCACATTCCACATTAAACCGCTGGAGGCATACGCCCCTTTTGACTTTTCTGATTTATTTGCGGCGGTTTCCTGTTGAACAACATCAATAAGCGCATCAGCGCCGACTTCAAATGCCTTGCGTTTTAAAGCATCGGTTATGTCTTTTTCTGAGGTGCCACGAGCGTGTATCGTTCCAAGCACATGATACGGAAATTGCGGGGGCTCTGTCAATATTTTAATTTCTTCCGGAGAATTTAAATGGTGAGTAACATCCGCAGGGATAAAACCGGCAGAAGTGCTACATCCTATTAGTATTAATGATGCTAGAAAAAACATCATCTTTTGCAGCTCTACTTTCGTGATAACTGCTTTCTTATGCATGTTTTAATTCTAATCCACTTATAATGAGTTGTCAATATTTTTTTTTCATTACTTAGTTCTTATATAAAAAAACCTCCTCCCCATTTCAGCTTTTTTCCGCCGCTGTTTTTTCTTTTTCCACTTTAAACTTCTTCACCAAATCTCTTAAATCATTCGACATTTTAGCCAACTCCTGGGCAGAAGCGGCCATTTCTTCCATAGAAGCGCACTGTTCCTGGACACTGGAAGAAGTCTCTTCCATAGATGAAGAACTTTCTTCGGCAATAACCGCTATCTCATCCACTGCTTTTACCACATGCTCGGTATTTTTAAGCTGTGATATTGTGGAGGTAGAAATTTCTTTCACCATATTTGACGCTTGCCCTACAGATTTAATAATTTCATTTAAAGTTAAAGAAACCTTTTCTACCACTACCTTACCCACACCCACCTCTTTAACGCCGTTTTCGACAGAAATAACTGCTTTATGTGTCTCCGACTGAATCCCCCTGATGAGATTACCAATTTTACTAGCTGCTTGCGCCGAACCTTCGGCAAGTTTTTTTACTTCTTCCGCCACCACCGCAAAACCTCTTCCGGCTTCACCGGCCCTGGCTGCTTCTATTGCCGCATTTAAAGCCAAGAGATTGGTCTGATCCGCTATGGAACTAATTGTCTCGGTAATCTCGCCAACCTCTTGCGATCTTTCTCCTAAATTCCGGATAGTATTTGCCGCCTCCAAAACTATTTTATTAATCCTATCCATACTATCCACAGCCTCTATAGTCGTTTGTCCTCCTGCCTGAGCAGACTGAGAAGCTGATTCGGAAGATTTAGCCGCGATTTCCGCATTGGTAACGATTTTTCTCAGAGAATCCGTCACCTCTTTCATTGACGTAGAAGCCTCTTCTACTTTTTGCGCCTGGTCGGTTACCCCTTTACTTAATTGTTGAATTGTGGAAGAGATTTGTTGAGAACTGGAATTCATCTGCTGGGTAGTGTCGGAGAATCCCCCTGACAAAGTATAAATCCTGTCGGAGTTGATTATTATCTCTTTAACGATGTTATACATACTATAGAGAAGATAATTAAAGGCCTCTCCAAGCTGACCCAATTCGTCTTTAGTCTTTAAATCCAAAGTTTGCGTTAAATCTCCGGTGTCGGCCACTGCAGTCGCCGCATCCTTTATCTTATTTATCGGGTTAAGAGTTGTGCGGATAAAGACATTCGAGACAAAAAATATCAAAACAAAAATCATAATAAGCGTTAGTCCCACGGCGGTAATAGTGCTTGTAGTTATAGTAGTGTAGATAAATTTGTCTGTCTTTCGCAGCGTATCCTCCATACTCTCCTTATTCAGTTCTAAGGTAGCATTAATGGCATCATTAATAGAATTAACGCTCTGGGTAACAGCTTGCTTGGATAATCCCATTTTAAACGCACCAAGACGAGCACCCTCCAGCTCTATAGGATGTTCTAATTCCATTAAATCCTGTTTATTTTCAGGTTCTTTAAAGTGATGCGTTAAAAGAGCACCTTTTTTGTCAAAATACTCCGCATATACAACCTCCTTATCTTTGCATACCGCTTCCACATAAGTGTTTAAGGTGTCTGCATCCAAACTTAAAAGCGGATTAATTCCTATCGATTGCAAAAGCAGGCTCATCGCGCTCCCTTTTCCCTGCAAAGAGATAAGCAATCGGTCTTTAGTCTCATTTCCTATCTCTTCCATAGAACTAATTGCTGCTTCGGACTCGCTAATTAAAGCCTCTTTTAGTTTTTCTTTGGCTGTATAAAGTCCTATGTATTCCTGCCGGATCAAAAAGAAGCCCAGGAGGCCTAATATAAGCAAAGTAATTGATCCTACTAAAAAAACAAATTTTCTTCCTAATTTTGATTTAAGTATCGAAAAGAACTTCATCGTTTTCCTTTTTTTAAAAAAGGTGCATTTTTTTACATTCATAACCATGTTACGGTTTCAAGCTTTTACCTGCACCTAAGGTTATCCTCTCCTTCTTTCCGTTACCGGCTATCTGCAGTAGAATATAGATGTATTGCTCTCTACATTCTACTGCAAAATCCGAGGATTCTGATCCTAGTATGCGATATTAACCTTATCCGCAACCTTTCTTATGGAATCCAAGTCGCTGTCTATTGCTTTGACAAAACCAGTCGGTTTACCCGGAAGTTCTACCTCTTTTAATAACCCCTCAGGTACTTTTAACAAGGCTTGTTCTATTTCACTTACAACCTTAGGCTTGAGCCTGCTATTGTATGATAATACCCAGGCAGGATAGCGGGGAGTTTCCGCAAAAATCTTTAACTGAGACAAATCTATCTTATCCTTCATTACATTAAGCATCCCATTTCTTATACAGCCAAAATCCGTTTCGCGGTTATATACGGCCATAATTACTTTTTCCTGTTTATTTTCAGGCGCTTCGGTTATCATACAGTCGGTCTTAAGATCTATGCCGTTATCCAAAGCGTAAGCTTGTTGAAAAGTATAACCGCCCGCGGACGTCCAGCCTACTATCCAGCCTTTTTTGCCCTTAATATCGTTTATGGTTTTTATATTCGGGTTGTCCGCGCGAATAATAAACAAACCGTAAAAATCACGCGCCCCTTGAGGGCGATTAGCCAAGGCAATAGCAATATGGCCATCTTTGCGTTCTCCGGCTTTGGGAGCCATTTGAATGTAAGTAATCGGATTGGAATAGGCAAAGTCTATCTTCCCTTCCTGGCAAAGTTTTACATGTTCATCAAAATCTTTAGGAAAAACCTGGGTAAATTTATATTTTGTCTGTTTTTCCAAATGATCCAGAATAGGCTTCCATTTCTTAAACGCAATAGCATTTGCCATCTGGGGCAGCATGGCAAAAGTAATTTCTTCTTCGGCCTTTACCTCAGCAGGACAACATACGATCATATTGAGCAGCAAAAGGCCTATACACATTATTCCCAATAAAGTCTTCGGAATTTTCATATCCATTTTCAACTCCTTTTTAAGACAAGCATTTCCCCCGGCATTTCATCATAAGATAAGTTAAAAACTGATGGTTAATTGTGCCGTAATCGTATCATCTTTAATCTCTGTTCCCTCTTCATTCTTATCTTCATAATTAACCTGTATAAACGCCAGCTTATGAAAATACCAGTTCAAACCTACGGTGATAATGTCTACAGCATTTTGGGATACGCTGGTATTCGGGTCATAAGTGTCATATTTAATAACCGCCTGAACTTCTTTAGGCAAAATAAAATATCCGGCCTGCAAATACCATCCGTCTTTTTTGGTTGTGCCGTCTTTACCCTTTAAATATTCACCTGTTACCGAAAAAACATCATAAGTGTAGGCGAGTTCAAAGCCGAATCTGTCTCTCGTGTAATTTTTAGCAGGCGTTCCATAATTCCCTGTGCCGTTATAATAAGAACCGCCGGCATTCAACCCTTCTATAGGGTGAGCCACTATTCTAAGCGCAATATCTTTTTGATCATTATCATCACTCGCATTTATGCCTACGCCATTAAATACACCAATCGCATAATCAAGCAGATAATCATCCTCCTCTTCAAAAACGGACAATGCGCTGCCGTTCAACATCAATCCGACATCCCGTCCACACTGGTTACCTATAACATCCTTGCTGCGCGCAGCCATAGCCTCTACTATTTGCGAACGGTTTATCGTTGCCAATTTTGGCGCTGAGGTAAGGCTTTCCAGGCTAAAAGGAATTGAAAATTGGCCGGCTTTTAAATTAATCGCGTCATTCACCTTATAACTGAAGGCTCCATCCAGCAATGTTACTGCCGTTCCCCCAAACTCGACCTGTGTTAAATATCCAATCTCCTTAGATATATCACCGGTAAATTTCACCCTCGCTCTTCTTACATCGAATGAATCCCTTATGTTCTCCGCGCTGCGATAGCGAATATTGGTAAACCCGCTTATTTTCATTGGTATCTTTACCATCAGCGGCTGCTCTTGGGCTGCTGCCGCCTGCGTAAACATAAGCAAACCCGCGACTAAACAACAAAAAATTTTACAAAACTTCATGACCCCTCCCTGTTTTTATGTTTCATCCAAGCGCTCTTTAACATTTTTCTAACCCTAAATCTATTATTTCCTCCTTTCTTATTTTTCCAAACTTTCCATCCTTAAAAGGAATAATTATATTGCCATGAAATTTGTCAAAAGAAAGTTTACTTAAAAATGCCATAAGTTCTTTTAACAAACATTCCTCACTCTTTTGATAACTAATTTTACAATTACCTTCCATCATATAAACATCACCTTAACTTTAACATTATTAAAAGACCCACTTACTCCCTGGTACACTTTGTTTTAATTTTAACAAAATCTACACTCATTGTCAATATTTTTATAATAAATATTAACAATTAGATTGTGTCGTTAGTTGATTTTTATTGATAGAATTTAAGTCGCGTATGGTGACTTCGTATAATAATCTATTAAAAACGCCCACTGAAAAAAAGGGGGGGGGAGATGGCTTATATAAAAAAACAATTAGGATGTAAAATTAGAGCTATCAGGAAACAACAACATCTTACAATATCTGAATTAGCCGAAAAAACTAATTTGAGCGATAATTTTATTGGGTGTATCGAAAGAGGCACACGTTCGCCCACAATTGAAACATTAGATAAGATCAGTAAGGCATTAGAGATTAAAATTCATAACTTATTTTATTTCTCTGCTGAGAAACCTGCTAAGACACAAATTTTAGATGAGATTATTTACAGACTAACAAATAAAGATTCTGGCTACATAAAGATGATTCTAAAAATAATAGAGCACACTTCTGACTATTTTTTTAAAAAGTAACTTAAAGTTTATTTCACCCTCCCCCTCCTTGGACTGCTAACTCTTTAGCCACCAACTTCCTTCAGATTCCACCTCGTGATGGACACACTTGTCTTAGGCTAACGGTTAGCACTCTCAACCTGTGAGGTAAGATCATTTAGTTGTTCAGTATGTGTGTTTAATATTTCAGTATGCCTATTAAGTATTTCAAAGTGGTGATTTAGTTGTTCGGTATTTTTACGCGTGCGGGCATCGATTTCCATAACTGCCATCTTAACGCTTCCCAACTCCGATTTAACGCTTCCCAGCTCCGATTTAACCGTTTCCATATCCGATTTAACACTTCCCAGTTCTGATTTAACACTTCTCATATCCAATTTAACCATTTGCATATCTGATTTAACGCTTCCCAGTTCTGATTTTATTTCCTGATTATCTTTTCCCAAAGAACTATACTGCTCGCCAATGAGCCTTACTTCCGAACGAATCTCTTCTAATAAAACCCTGGTTTCTCTTTCATGATTATATTTCGGAGCAGCTTTTTCTTTAGATTTTCCTACCTCTTTTTTCATGATAATAAAGATAATTCTAAATGTTAATTTTGTCAAGTCTTTTTATTGTTTTTCTTCTTTGTTCTGCGATATTGCCAAAAGTTTATGCTAAAGTTTATACTTAAGTTTGCGCAATAGGTCTTTGCGCCACTTTATGTCTGCTTCCTTTTCTATCCCCTTAGGGCTAGCGCCATCTATTACGCCGACAACACCTCTGCCTTGAGCGATTTCGGCAACCAGCACCTCCAGAGGATTTGCCGTGGCGCAAAATACCGCGCAAATCTCCGGCACATCCTTCAAGGCTTTCATAACATTGATCGGAAAGGCATTACGCATAAAAAGCACAAAACAATGCCCGGCACCGATTGCCAGCGCCGTTTCCTGCGCCGCGCTTTTTAATTCCGCGTCATTTCCTTCCCCGCGGACAAGACAGGCACCGGAGGCCTCACAGAAACCGACTCCGAAACTTATACCCGGGACAGCACCAACCAGCGTTTCATAAATATCCTCGACGGTTTTTATAAAATGCGCCTGTCCGATAATCACATTCGCGTCTTTAGGAATATTTATCTTTACAACTTTAATCTCCATCTCTGTCCCCTATCTTTTACCACGAAAGACACCAAATACACGAAAAATGCCGTGCTCAGCAGCCGTTGCCGCTGTTTTCATTCAATTTGCAGGCAAAAAAGAAAAATAAATTTTTCTTTTAGCCGTGATTGAATGAAATTTTCGCCGCGCAGCGACCTGAGCATACAACACTAAAAAAATCATTTAACATTCAATATCTTGCTATTCATTTCGTGTCTTTAGTGGTTTGTTTTCTTATTTTAAATTTTTTATTCTCACACAAAGCCGGTAAACTTCACGCTGAGGTGCGTCAATTATGTCATTTTCGCTTCATTCGTTAACCGTTTCCATAATGATTCAATATCTAATTTTTTTACCCAATGTTCCAGATAATCTATATCTAATTTTCCATATTGCACTTCATAAACCCGCAGGGCATCTGTAAATTGTTTTTCACTTCCTCCGGAAAGTTCTGCCCATCTCAATTTGGCTAAGATTGTATCCTCTGGACTTGAAACTTGCATTTCTATCCCCATAAACTCTTCACTAATCTTGCGTGAAAAACGTGACCGGTCAAAAAGTTCGTTGGTTAATATCCAAAAGTCAACTTTATCTCCCGCTTTTAAGTCGATCAGGTTGACCATGCTTTGCCTGTTAATTGCATCAAGAAAGCTATCTTCATCCAAATAAAAATCAGGTGGACAGAAAGCTTCGGCTAATTCATGAACTTTCGATTTCTGAATAGCAATGACCATATCTATATCATGCGTAGACCGGGGTTCACCTTGTAAGCTTGAAACAACAGACCCGGTGATCATATATTGAATCCCAGCTTGATCGAGTGTTTGAATAACCTTTTTCAATAATTCCTGTTGTGACATTTATCGAGCCGCTCCAAAAGTATTTTTTTGAATTCTTCATCTGAAAGATTCGGGAACCTCTTATGTAATCCATGAATAAAAAGTTGATTAGCAAATTCAGACAACTCAAATGCCTTAAGCAGCCTTGCCTCAGGCGACATTCGACGAAGCACTTGAATATATATCTTGTGACTCGGACGTTCTTTAATATCCATAATTCACTTATACCTTTTTTATTGTCTTACGCGATAATCCCTTTGATCAAAAAGCACACGGCAAAGGCGATAATCGCGTATAATTCCGGAAACACGGCCAGAACCATCGTTTTGCCAAATACATCCACTCCGCCGGCAATTGCCGCAATTCCGTTAGCGCAGACTTTTCCCTGATAAATCGCCGAAATCATTCCTGAGAGCCCCATAATTATACCTGCGCCCAGGATGGCTGCCCCCTGTATCATTGTAATTTCCGGAGTTAAAACATCCTTTAACACAAAGAAGGCGGCAAAACCATATAAACCCTGCGTACCGGGAAGCGCGCTTAAAATAAGATACGAAGCAAATGCCTCTTCTTTTTTCTTTAGCGCTCCCATCGTAGCTGAACCGCCGATGGAAACACCAATGGCGCTGCCGCATCCGGACATACCTACCATTAAGGCAACGCCAACAAAAGCCAATACTATTGCGATGGTCATTATATAACTCCTTTCTCTCTAATACTATTTTATCTGTCTAAACGGCGCATATGCTTTGCCGCCGCCTTCGAACCCGGCATTTTTATAAAACTCCACAAAGGTTAAGCGCAAAGGATGCACAAAACTCGATAACGCGCTCAAAAGCAAATTACCGGTATGGCCGATAATCAGAATTACAAACGTCAGTAGATAGCCGACAAACGGGACGCCCCGGCACTGCATGGCAATATCATTAACCACAAAGCCAAGGATTGAGCTGGAAATCCCAAGGGCAAAAAGCCGGATATAACTAAGCACATCGCCGAATACTCCCGTAATACCGTATAATTCCCAAGCCCCTTTGCCCAGGCGGACAAAGATATTGGACTTTAAGTCATTAAATAACAAAATCAGCAGCATCCCGAAGTAAACCACCCAGATACTCGGACGAAAAAAAGATAGTCCGAGAAGGCCGCCAAGCATAATAATCCAGCCGAAGGAAGACAAAGACGACATAAAACCAAACTGGCGGATACGGTTTAAAGCCTTTAAGAACATTCCCAAAAAAACCTGTATAACTCCCAGTATCAGCGCGGCGTTAAACAGCTGCATCTGGTCAAATATAACTATTTTCCGTATTCCCGGCAGTTTCGAAAGGTCTACGCCGAAGAGGTTGCCGGAAATAAGGCCGAATAAAAATGTCGAAGCGCCTAAGATCATCAGCAAACTGGTAATCGGCCTTTTGTCTGCCGTCAACTTGCCTCGCGCAATCAGCGCGGCAATAACGATTATCAGCCCATACCCGGCATCCCCCAGGCAAAACCCAAAGAACAGCGTAAAAAACGGCGCGAAAAAAGCAGTCAAATCAAGCTCCGCGTACTGCGGTAATGCGAACATTTTCGTGATCGGCTCAAACAGCCGCGCAAACCGGTTATTCCGCAGCAATATCGGAACCGGTTCGCCGGGCTGCGGTTTTGAAAAATAAAAATAGACATCCTTTTCCTGCAAAAACTTTTCCGTCTCCGCCAAAACCGGATACGGCACCCATCCGCTAAGGATATATACCGTATTTTCCACCGCGGAAGAGAGGCTGCTGCTTGTCGTTAAAAAAGAAAGTTCCGTTTCCCGCGCATTATAATATGCCTGCACCTCAGCGGCGCGAGAAAAAACTGCCTCTAATTCTTCCTGCTCGCGCGCTTTTTCCGCCTGCAGTTTCATATATTCGGTCTCTAATTGCGGAAAATCGGTATCCGGGTAAAAAAATTCATCACAATCGATAACGCTGCTTTCCCCTTGTTCAAAAACGACAAAGTACGCATAGGTTTTGTCCCGAAAAATTTCTTCACAGATAATCTCTGCCTGTTCATACTGTTTGAATTTTTTTAGCGGTGAGATAAAAAATCGCACATTGATCCCTATATCATTCATGCGTTTTATTGATTCGCGGCTAAAGTCACCCCAGGGAGCAAGGTTGCGGATTTCGCGCTCCATTTTTTCAATCCGGTCATCAATAACACTGATTTCGTCCTTTATCTTTTCGAACGCTTCAACAGAAGAAAAGGTATCCGGTACGGCTGCACTGTCTTTTTTCATAACTACCGCGGAACCGGAATTATCCGGCAATCTTCTTTCCTGTTTTTTGGCGGCATTCAAGAAAGTCCGCATACGTTCAATGTTTTTCTCCAGGACCTGCAGGGATTCATTGCCGGTATCTTTTTTTTCAAGCGAAATATGCACTACGCCCAAATCCTGCAAAGCAGAAAGGAAAGCATCCTTCTCCTTGTGAAAAATCAATGCCGTAATTTTTTTCATGGGAACGATCATAACTAGCCTTCGGTTAATCCCGCATTTACACCGTTACCGCCGGTTCTTCCATCCTTTTCTTTATGACTTTTTGCGAAGACTTCGACAGATTTTCTTCATCCTCTAAAAAACGCTTTATCCTGCGGATTGCCTCTTCAAAATAAGGGATCTGTACCTTTTCATACAGATTCACCTTTTGCGTTGTTTTCCTGCGGGCATACTCTACGCTTTCCAGTATCTTGCCCATGGTGTTAAGCTCTATCTTTAAACGCAGAACCTGCTTGATGATCTGAACCCCCTGTAAAAACCAGGCCGGATGCGCGAAGAGGCTGAAGGATTCCACGCGAAAAAGGACATCCTCGATACCCGCTACCTTTACCCCGGCAATCTTTTTTTCCTTAAATATAACCTTCTCCAGAAATACCAGCTCCGGGAATTCACTCCACAAGCGCGCGAACGGAGCAAGCGACTCTATCAACGACTCTATCTTTTCTTCCATCTCTTTTACCTGCATGCGAATGCGCCGCGCCTCCGCGCGCAAGGCCGCTTCCTTGCTCTGAAGCACGGGCAAGGCATTCTGTCTTACGGCCAAGTCCTTATTAATCTGGATAAGAAAAGTTTTATTGTACTGAATCTGTGCCATTTTCCTGCCAATACTTCTTAATCAATTCTTCCTTAATCCCCAATTCCTCTTTCTTGAAATGCTTCGAAAATAATTTCCAGGCGGTATCAAGCATCGCCTCTATATCGACATTAACATCTATCGCCAATAATTCACGGCCGTATTCAAGCCCAAACCGCAGGGTCCTTTCATCATAATCACTCAAGTCAAATCCGTTTTCCTGTTTTGTCTTCGCGTAAGCCGCGTCGGCATAAAGCCGGACACCCGCGTTCATAACCTGGGGATGGTCCTCACGCGTACGTTTGCCGATTACCAATTGTTTTAAGCGGGAAAGGCTGCGAAACGGATCAACGATCACCTTTGCAATATCCGTATTGCGGCGCAAAAACAGCTGGCCTTCGGTGATATAGCCGGTATTATCCGGAATCGCATGCGTAATATCGCCGCCGCTTAAGGTCGTAACCGCGATAATCGTAATCGAACCTTCCTTAAATTGGACGGCCTTTTCATAAATCTTCGCCAAATCGCTATACAATGCGCCGGGCATGCTGTCCTTGCTCGGGATCTGATCCATGCGGTTGGAAACAATACTCAACGCATCGCAAAAAAGGGTCATATCCGTTAAAAGCACCAGCACCTTTTCCTTTTTTTCACAGGCAAAATACTCCGCGGCCGCCAGAGACATGTCCGGAACCAGCAAACGTTCTACCGGAGGGTCATCATTGGTGTTGATAAAACAGGTTATCTTTTCCAACACCCCGGCATCTTCGAATATGCGGCGGTAATACAAATAATCATCGTTGGATAATCCCATGCCGCCTAAAATAATACGGTCGGCACCGGCCCGCAAGGCAACGTTGGCCATAACCTGGTTAAACGGCTGATCGGGGTCGGCAAAAAAGGGAATCTTCTGCCCGGTAACCAGCGTATTATTCAAATCAATACCGGCAATACCGGTGCTGATCAGTTCCGACGGCTGTTGGCGGCGCACCGGATTAACGCTCGGCCCGCCGATCTCAACCTTCTTGCCTTCCAATTCCGGGCCGCCGTCAATCGGCCGGCCATAGGCATTAAGAAATCTCCCGGATAAATCCGGCCCGACCTTTAACATCGGCGGCTCTCCGAGAAAAACCACGTCCACATCCGTGCCGATGCCCTGGGTACCGGAAAATACCTGCAAGGTAACCAGGTCCCCCTGCATCTTTACTACCTGTGCCGGACGCCCGTCAATCAAGGCCATTTCCTCATTTGAAATACCCTGTGCCCGCAGGCTGCACGTTGCCTTTGTGATTTGTTCGATTTTCGTATATACCGTGGTAAATGCCGGCGTCTGCGGGGTCATGACACTTTCCTTTCCGTTACTACACTCTGCAATTCATCTTCGTATTTCTTGAATTCTTCCTGCTGAAACTGCGAATAATTCATCTGACGCAGAAGATGGATTAATCTTTTAAAATACAATACCACCTCACTGAACGCTTCGAATTTAAAGTCCGTCTTGCAAATCCTGTAAATAATATCGATCATGTATTTCTGCCTGTCTATCGGCGTTGCCTTGTCGATATCATCAAAGGCATCCTGCTGTAAAAAACAAAAGTCAACAAGCTCTGATTTCCAATACCGCTCATGATAGCTCACCGGAACACTGTCGTCGCCGAGGATATTAATCTGGTCATAGGCCTCTTTACCGCGCAGCAAAACGTCCTTTATATAAACAACTTTTTCCACCCAATGCGGCTCCATGTTTTCCTCGAGGTACTCCTGCACTTCCTTATATTCGAGGTATTTAGAATAACTTTCGATCGTATCAATCGAGGGATACCGTTTGCCGTCGGCGCGCTTTTGCGATAAGGCGTAAAAACAACGGGCAACCTTTTTCGTTGATTCCGTAACCGGTTCTTTCATGTTGCCTCCGGCCGGGCTCACCGTACCGATAAACGTAATCGACCCGGTTTGTTCATTGCTAAGTTCAACCAGCCCGGCACGCGAATAAAAATTAGCGACAACCGCGGGCAGGTCCATGGGAAAAGCATCCGGTCCGGGCAGCTCTTCCATACGGTTTGACATCTCGCGCAATGCCTGCGCCCAGCGGGAGGTTGAATCCGCCAGTAATAAAATTTTCAAGCCCATCTGGCGGTAATATTCGGCGATCGTCATTGCCGTGTAAACCGATGCCTCACGCGCCGCAACCGGCATATTCGAAGTATTACAAATAATAATCGTCCGTTCCATAAGCTTTCTTCCCGTAAACGGATCGTCCAATTCCGGGTATTCTTTAAATATTTCCACTACTTCGTTGGCGCGTTCTCCGCAGGCACAGATAATAACCATGTCCACCTGCGCGTTCGCGGCAATTATATGCTGTAACACCGTCTTCCCGCAGCCGAACGGGCCGGGAATAAATCCGGTGCCGCCTTCGACTATGGGATTAATCGTATCGATAAGCCGCACCCCGGTCTGCAGCAATTTAAAGGCAACCGGCTTATGCGCATAGGCACGGATCGGAATTTTTACCGGCCAATACTGCACCATCGTCACTTCCTGCCTTTGCCCCTGCGCGTTTTTCAATACGGCAATAATTTCATTCACCGTGTACTTGCCTTTGGCGCAAACCGACACGACCTCCCAGACTCCCGGCAGTGAAAAAGGAACCATAATCTTATGGCTGATCCAGTTTTCTTTTACCTCTCCCAGCCAGTCTCCGGCCTGCACACGCACGCCTTTTTCCATTAAGGGGTTAAATTCCCATTTAGCTTCAAAAGAAAAAGCCTCGGTCTGTTCCCCTCTTTGCAAAAAAACTCCGCTCATTGCTTCCAAATCGCTTTGCAAACCGTCGTATTTTTTCGAAAGAAGGCCGGGGCCAAGCGTAACTTCCAATAAACGCTCCGTAAACTCAACATCCGTCCCGGTTTTTAAGCCGCGCGTACTTTCAAAGACCTGCGCAAATACGCGGCTAGCCTGAATTTTAATTACCTCCGCCTTTAATCTAACCTTATCCAAAATGATGTAGCATATTTCATTCTGGCTTACCGGACCGTCTACTTCAATCGTTACCAGGTTAGATACTACACCAATTATGCGCCCTTTTGTCGACATTTACATCCTCCAATACAAACTGCTAACGTAAAATTTCCAAATTCCAATCACCAAATTACAAATAAGCTCCAAATCCTAATTACTGAATGACCAAAACTAACTCGACTTAGCAAATTGATAAGTTCTCTCTTCTAAATCGTACTTTCTTTCAGTCATTTTTTTGTTTCGGTCATTTGAGTTTTGATCATTGAAAACTATTTGTTATTTGGAATTTGTTATTTGGAATTTTCTACTCCTTATATTTCGTATACTTTTGAAATATCTCCTGTCCCTTATGGTTATCCAGAACTATCCAGCGTTCCACAAGCATCAGTTTAATAAGATATCCCAGCAGCACGTCTATTTCAAAATAACTGAACGTATTAATCGTATCGACCGCCTCCCAGCGCAGCTGGTCAATGTACTTTTCCGTATGCACCAGGTCCGGCTTCATAAATATTTCAATCAACCCCGGCAGATAATCTATCTCCTGCGATAATCCAAAATCATTTAACGTGGAAGTCTTCAGTTTCCCGGCAATCGAGTCATCTTCACCGATTTCCGAAAAGTTCACTTGCGTTAGATTCATCTTTCTTTTATTCAGGGCTACAAGGATAGAACGCAATTCAAAATCAAAGCGAAAATAATTCCGGATAAAACGGTTTTCATGCCGCAGAATAAAGCGGTAGCATTCTCTTAAAAAAAAATCTTCCGTTTCCTGAACGGACATCGCCGTATTTTCTTTCCTGGCCTGCTCATAATCCGTCAAAAGTTGGCATAAATAAATATCATCCGTATCGGCCTTGCCGCAACGCAGCCTCTGTGCTAAAACTAAAGTATCCCCTTCAAGCAGGGAAAGCGGTTTATCTGTTTTCATTAATTCCCGGGCAAGCCCGGCGCAATCATTCACAAACAACACATCACGCACGTAGCGGCAATGCCTTTCGCTAAGATGCTCATCAAGTTCCGCAACAAATTCCATAACCCGGTACGGCTCTTTGTAATCATCAAGGCGGAGCAAGGGAAGCGAAGCGATTAAATAATAATACGGTCTATTCATTTTTCTTCTATTCCGAAAAGAAATTTCTTCATCTGCGGCCGCAGGAAATACTGCACGAGCGCCTTGAAATCTTCCTCGGTAAACCCGATACGGTACGAACCGTCTTTTGGGCCGATGACAAAACCGCTTTGAATCTTTTCGTCAAACTCAATCTTCAACCCTTTATCCAGTTCCTTTTTGCTTTTCTGAAAGAAATATCCTTCGATATCTTTTCTCGTTTTTTCCGGCAGCCGCAGATAAAATTCCTGCTCTGCGTTACAATGCGTGGATACCCATTCTTTCATGACTACTTCCAGAACGCGTTTAAGGAATTCCGAATCGTCAAAAATCCCCTCAATAGAGGTTTTAGCCACCTTTTGACAAATCAGCTCCGTTATTTTCTGGCGCAGCAATGCCAACGACTGCTGGCCGGCCATTCGCAGCTCCGATTCAACGCGATGTTTCAGCTCTTCGGCTTCCTTACGCGCGACTTTTATGATATCTTCCGCCTCTTCGCGGGCTTCCCGGAAAAGCCGCCTTTTCTCCGCTTCCGCGTGCTCGATTATCTTTTGAGCTTCCTCTTTCGTCTTGCCGATACTCTCCTCATAAATCTGCCGCGTCAGTTTTTCCAGTTTATCAGACATCTTTCACCTCATGTGTTATGCAAAAAATTAATACTTTGCGTTCTTTGCGGCTTTGCGCGACTATTTTATTATTTTTTTGCTATTACATTTTATTATACAATCTAAAAGTTAGATTTCAACTCATTTGAGAAATTCGGTCACATCTGTCTGACTATTTATTTTTTTCTCGCGCCAAGACGCAAAGTCCGCCAAGAGTTTGAACGTAACATCCCATACTCCTGCCAGGCGACAAATCTATTCGCTTAGCCACTAAGGCACAAAGACACTAAAATTACAAAACATTTATTAGCCCACTCAAAACATTCCCTTCCTACATGAGCTACATGTGTAATTTTAAGCGGTAGAATTTTTAACATGTAGTCCCTGTAGAGCATGTAGGTTTTTAAGTAACAATCTGGGTGGGCCAGAACTGCCCCCCAATATTGCTTAACCTTTTTGGTTCCGGCTCAGCCAGATTGGGTTAGATATGCATCTATTGATTGTGCTGCTTTTTACCGGCAGCAGCGTACTGCGACTGCGGGTGGCAGCGGAAAACCGTTAATGGGATACGCTCTCCCTTTTCATCAAGGCGCAATATAATAATCTGTGTTTATCTTAAAGATATCTGTGTTAATCTTTTTTTATTCAATCTGACTTTTCTTGAATTCTCCGGATAGATATTGCCTGTCCGGTGTTTTCGTCAACCGCAAGGATAACACCCTGTACCTGCACATTCTTATCGGCAACTTCAAAACGTGTGGGAGTATGCGTCAAAAAGCGGACGAGCACCTGTTCCGTTTTTCTGCCGATAACCGAATCAACCGCGCCGGTCATCCCGATATCGGTTATATAAGCCGTATAAGCAGCATCCGGTGAAGCCCCACGGGCTACCCCTGGCACATTTCTTTTTTCCTGCCCGTGGGGCGGAATCCTGCCCGAAGGCCATTCATACACGGACTCAAGTCCGTGGCCTTCTGGCTGCAAGGGCAAAATACGCTCGTCCGCAGTCTGTACATGCGTATGCGTACCGACTACAGCGCTTACCTGTCCATTTAAATACCAGCCCATCGCCATCTTTTCACTCGTTGCCTCTGCGTGCATGTCCACGATTATCAGTTCCGTCTCCTGTTTGATCTTTTTGACCAGCTCCATTGCGCAACGAAACGGACAATCCAGCGGCTCCATAAACACTCTGCCGCATAAGTTAATAACCCCGATTTTTTTATTATTTTTCGCGGTCAAGACCGTATACCCGTGACCAGCTACCCCTTGCGGATAATTGGCCGGACGCAGCAGCCGATCCTGAAAACTAATTACATCCAGGATTTCTCGTTTCTTAAAGATATGGTCACCGGAGGTCACGACATCAACTCCGGCGTTCAATATCTCGTTCAAAACCTGCGGAGTTATTCCGGAACCGCCGGCAGCATTCTCTCCGTTGGCTATGACAAAATCAATATCTTCACGCTGCCGGAGAATAGGAATAACTTTTCGCAGTGCCTGTCTGCCGGGTTCCCCGACTATATCTCCGATGATTAGGATATTCATATTTTTAGCCTCAAGCTTCAAGACCAAAGCCTCAAGACTAACACCAAAATTTTTTAGGTCTTAGGTCTTGTGTCTTGTGTCTTGTGTCTTGTGTCTTGTGTCTTGTGTCTTGTGTCTTGTGTCCTGCGTCTGTATTATTTCGCATATTCTACAATGCGTTTTTCGCGTATTACGGTAACCTTTACCTGGCCGGGATACTCGAGTTCACTTTCAATCTTTTTCGTAATCTCCCGCGCCATCACCGCAGCTTCCGCGTCTCCCACCTTATCCGGATGTACGACAACGCGTATTTCCCGGCCGGCCTGAATCGCGAACGCCTTATCCACACCTTTAAAAGAATCCGCAATCGCTTCGAGTTTTGCCAGGCGTTTGACATATATTTCCAATGTTTCACGCCGCGCGCCGGGCCGCGTAGCACTAATCGCGTCCGCCGCCTGCACCAGCACCCCGTAGATTGAGCTTGATTCCACTTCATCATGATGCGCGGCCAAAGCATTAACTATCGGCTCTGCTTCGCCGTATTTTCTCGCCAATTCCGCACCGATTCCGGCATGGGTGCCTTCTACTTCATGGTCCACCGCCTTGCCGATATCATGCAGCAACCCGATACGTTTTGCCAAGGCTATATCCAACTGCAGCTCTCCGGCAAGCAGCCCCATGATAAACGAAACTTCACGTGAATGCTGCAATACGTTCTGCCCGTAGCTGGTGCGGTATTTCAAGCGGCCGAGAAGCTTGACAATCTCCGGATGAATCCGCTGTATCCCAATATCAAAAACCGCCTTCTCTCCTTCTTCCTTAAGGCTCTGTTCCATTTCCTTCTTTACCTTTTCCACCACTTCCTCAATACGCGCCGGGTGAATACGGCCGTTGGTGATAAGCCTCTCCAACGATAACCTGGCGATCTCGCGGCGGATCGGATCAAAGCCGGAAAGGGTCACGGCTTCCGGTGTATCATCAATTATAACATCAATACCTGTAGCCACTTCCAATGCCCTGATATTTCTTCCTTCCCTGCCGATAATCCGGCCTTTCATATCATCGCTGGGCAAGCTGACAACGCTGACCGTTGATTCTACCGTATGCTCCGCGGCACAGCGCTGAATCGCCAGGCTAATAAGCTGTTTAGCCTTCTTATCCGCGGTTTCCTTTGCCTCTTCCTCGATCTTTTTTATCATCAGGTTGGCATCATAACGAACCTCATCTTCCATATGCTTAAGCAGGATCTTCTTCGCCTCTTCGCTGCTTAAGCCGGAAACCCTCTGCAGCCTTTCTTTTTCCTCAAGGATTAAGGCATTTAATTCATTTGCGCGACCTTCATTCGCCTGTTCTTTTTCAGAACTGGTTTTAGCCTTTAGACTTAACTCACGTTCTTTTTTTTCTAAAAGGTCTACTTTTCGATCCAGGTTTTCTTCCCTGCCAATAAGCCGGCGTTCCAGATTCAATAGCTCCTGGCGCCTGCCCTTCGACTCTTTCTCAAAGTCAAGCCTTGTCTTATATAATAGATCCTTTGCCTCAAGCGCTGCTTCCTTTTTTTTTGTCTGGGCCTGGTGCTCAGCCTCATCCAGTATCGTTTTAGCCCGCGCTTCCGCGCTTTTTACCTTCTTTTCCGCACCCAAAAGGCGGAAAAAATACCCCGCCCAAAAGAAAACAAGGACACTTGTTACCCATATTATGATATTCATTGAATTCATAGCGTGCCTTTCACCTCCTTGAGTTGAACAACCCCAGCATCTTACAAATCTAACAGAATAACATTAGCAAGGTGGAAAAGCAGGAAAGTAAGGAAGCAGGTCAATTAAGCATAGATAAGCTTATCAACCGGTATATCATGAACGAAAACGGGGATTTGTTTCAAAATTTGAAATTTAAAAGCAAGGCCGAACATCGGTATGTTTCTTTTTTTCAGCTTAGTGAGAAATCTATCAAAGTATCCGCCTCCGCGGCCGAGACGATTGCCCTTTTGGTCAAAGGCTATTCCGGGAACAATAATCATATCAATATCTTTCAACGGAACTTTTCGTACATATCGTCTCTTCGGCTGATAGATTCCATACGGACCCTCCTCAAGTTCTCTTGAATAATCAATAATCTGAGAAGGAATAATCTTTTTTTCTTTTACCAATGTCACAG
>JAHIOQ010000048.1 GCA_018895275.1 Candidatus Omnitrophota bacterium | reverse complement strand
TTTTTCTTGTTGAGTTCCCATTAAATAATTTTGGTGTGATTTATATAAATCACACTGAGTATATAATTTTTGAATCAAGTTTTAGTTTTTCTCTGTGAAATCTGTGTTATCTGTGGTTAAAAGAGGAAGCATTATATCGTCCGTATGCGTAACTGTAGCAATCCTTCTGGGGTGCGGTTCGGCCTATGCTCAGGAGGATGTGTGGAATGGTTTTAATGACCAGGTCTTTGCCCTATACCATCAGGGAAACTATGCGCAAGCTGTTGAAGTTGGTCAAAAGGCGCTGGATATTGCCAAAGACACCTTTGGTTTGGAACATGAAAACACGGCACAAGCGATGAGTACCCTGGGCATGCTTTATTATGCAAATGGAGATTATGCACAGGCTGAGCCGTTTTAAACAGGCCCTGGCTTTAAAAGAAAAGATTTTAGGATATAAGCACCCGGCGCTGGAATCGCTTTTGGAAAATTTGATAGTATACTATAAGCAAATGGGTAAGAGCCGGCTTGTTCGGGAACTTGAGGACCGCATGAAAACACTTAAAGGAATCGCGCCTTCATATACGCAGGTAGAATAAATCAGGTTTTTGGAAAATAACTTGCTTAACCTCTGTTTTAATAGTACAATGACCAAATATCTAATAGTATAAGGAGGAAAACCATGTTGGATAAATTAAAGAATATTTTTGAAGCGCAAAAGAAAATGAATGAGGTTAAGAAAGGATTGGAAGGTATTTGTATAGATCATGAAGCCGCCGGCGGGAAAATAAAAATTTCCATGACCGGAACGCAGCGCGTTGTTTCTTTTGAAATAGATAGTGAATTTTTACAACCGGAAAAAAAAGAAAAACTGCAGAAAGAACTCGTTTCCTGTGTAAACGGCGCTGCGGATAAAGTGCAAAGAGTCGCTGCGGAAAAACTAAAATCAACTATGGGCGATCTGAAAATCCCCGGGTTTTGATATTTTCCGTGCGTTTACGTTTCTTGACCCGGATTTTGCAATGGGTCCGCCTCTAACCGGAGCACGCTTAATAACCTCCTTTATCCTATGTCTGAGAAACAGGTACATATCTATTATTCGGGAACGGTTCAGGGCGTAGGATTTCGTTATAAAACCCTGCATGTCGCGGTTAAATATAATCTTAGCGGCTGGGTGAAAAATCTTCCGGATGGACGCGTGGAAATCCTGGCGGAAGCTCCGGAAGAAGACCTGCTTGAATTTATAAAGGATCTGGAATCTGTTTTCGGTTTATATATCAAGCAGAAGCAGATTTCCTGGCAAAAGCCGTCGGGGCAAACTCAAGGGTTTGAAATAAAGTTCTATTAATATGCGCTATGGAATATTTTCTGATGTGCATGGGAATCTGGAAGCCCTGGAAGCAGTCTTGAAGGCGTATAAACATGAATCGATTGATAGATTCATTTGCCTGGGCGATATTGTCGGCTACGGAGCTGATCCGTCACAATGTCTGTCGGCGATTCAAAGGCTTAATGCCGATATAATTGCCGGCAATCACGATTGGGGTGTTGCCGGAATTAGCATAGAGGCATTCAATATTTACGCTAAAGAAGCGATTCTCTGGACCCGCGAAAGGCTATCGGCTAAAGATAAAGAGTTTTTAGAACATCTACCGCTGCAGTATATAGATGAAAACATCGAATGTGTCCATGGAGCTTTACATCATCCCGATATTTTTCCCTATCTTCATACTATAGAGCAGGCACGGGAAGACTTTAATCTTATGAAGCGGCCTGTTGCTTTTCTCGGCCATACCCATATACCGCAGGTGTTCACATTTGCTGCGGGAAAGGCGCAAGCTTTAAGACGGCAGCGCGTTTTGTTGTCTGTCGGCAAATTATGTATTTGTAATGTAGGTAGTGTCGGCCAGCCGCGAGACGGAATACCGTTGGCTTCTTATTGTATCTTCGATACTAAAAAAAAGCTTGTGGAGATAAAAAGGATTAAGTATAATATAATCCAGGCGCAATCCAAAATAAAGGATGCCTGTCTGCCGGAATTTTTGGCGACAAGATTAGGTCAAGGACGATGAAAAAAATAATTCCAGCAAGTATTACTATTTTACCGTTACTGGTATTGTGCGCTTTTACCCCGTTAGAAAAAGCCACCGACGAAGTCGGTGGTGGGAAAAATATAGACGCTGACGCACCGTCAGCGGAAAGCGTTAGGGAACGAAGTTCTCTAACGGGGTTTACCAGCGGAATCGAACTAGAACGGTCCGAGAAACACGATGCGGAACCTGGCGGGCCTGTTTTAAAATACGAAGAAACCGTTTATCCCCAGAAATCTCCAAAAGAGAAGTATGAACAATATCATCTGCTTGCCGTAACGTCTTTGGAAGAGGCGAAAAATTCTTTAGCAAAAAATTCGTTGTGGGCATATCGCATGGCTCATAATGCCGGTAATTACATCCGGTTGCTGCAAAAATTAATAAAAGAAGAGTATCGGCAGGAAATCGCCGGTGTAAATGAAAGGCTTATTCCATTGGTGAGGCAGATAAAGAAAGGGGATTTGCCTTTGGTTAAAACCAAGGACATTGAAAATGAATTGGAACATATCGCAAAACTGCTGGAAAATAAATATAGTTATGATAAGGTTGCGCTATGGATAACACAATAATCGTACGGACAATAATTGGCGGAGTATTGCAGACGAATTGTTATATTCTGGGAGATCCGCAAAGCGGTGACGCGGTTGTGATTGACCCCGGTGCAGAGGGGGAAAAAATTAAAACAGCAGTGAAAAAAGAAAACCTGAAAATAAATGCGGTACTGTTAACACATGGGCATTTTGACCACATCGGCGCTTTGTCTGCATTTAGCAGCCTGCCGGTGTTTATGCATAAGAATGACGAAATGATGGTGCGTAATGACAAAGAATGCCTGTCTTTTGCAGGGGCAGATAAAAAAAATGTTATGTTGTGCTTACAGTTTCTGGCGGACAGTGATCTGATCTCCGTTGGGGAGTTAAAACTAAAGGCGATACATACCCCCGGGCATACCCCGGGCGGTATGTGTTTTCTGGTGAGAGATATCCTTTTTAGCGGAGACACCCTGTTTAATTGCGGTGTCGGCAGGACGGATCTGCCGGGAGGTTCCCTGGCACAACTGATGGGGTCAATCCGGGACAAGCTTATGTGCCTGCCTGATGATACCGTTGTTTTTCCCGGGCATGGGCAGCCGACAACGATCGGCGAGGAAAAAGAAGGAACTGCTTTCGTATGAAATTAACCAGGCGCGAATCTCTTTTGCTGGCTGTTTATTTGATTATTATCTGCGGAGCCGCCGCGTACTATTTTTTTTTCCAATTCGGGTATCCGCGGTACAAAGAGGTTAACTCGAAAATAAAGGATATGGAAACGGCTTTGGTAAAGATCAGCACTATCCTCGAATCGAAAGAACTTGTAGAAAAAGAGTATAATGTTTTCGAAAAAAAGTTTAGCGTAAAAGAAAACAGGGAAACGCGTTCTACCGATATTTTGCAGGCGATTAAATTCAAGGCCGGAGATGCGGGATTAAATGTTATTAATATCAAACCTCTGGCCGTCAAAAAAGAGGGGTTGTACGATAAGTTTGAGGTTAAGGTTGAAACGGAAGGGGAGTTGAAGAATTTTGGTAAATTCCTTTATGACCTGGATGATTCTCCGTATGTATTCTCTGTTAAATACACACAAATAGCAGCTCAGGCGCAGGGAGAGCCGCTTAAGATACAGCTGCTCTTAAGTGCGGCAACGGCAAAGGAATAAAAATCATGTTTGGTAAAGAAAACATAGACGTGAATGTCCGCCTACCGCAGCAAAAGGTAATTTTTGTTGATCGGCTTAATATATTCCTGATGTGTGCCGCAGCGGTTATTGCCGTATTTCTTTGTGCGAATATATTTATAGCGGCAAAGGGGATTTCCGTGCGGAAACAAGTGCAAAGCCGCGAACACGGGGTTATCCCGGAATTTAAGGTAATCAAGAAGTCATTGAAATTCTACGAGCGAATCTTAAGCCGGGAACGGTTATTTATTTCTTCTACCGGCAACAGTTTGGTAAAAGCGCGTCCGGATTTTGCGCTTGTTGCTGATCCCGGCATACAGCTGAGCGACCTGCAATTAATGGGTATTGTTTCCGGGGCACAGGGGCCGCAGGCAATTATCGCTAATATAAAAACAGACCAATCGTATTACTGTTACGGGGGCGAAGGAATCGGCGGCTTTACCGTAAAAGAGGTGTTACCGGCCAAAGTCATCCTGGAAAAGGATGGAGAAACGGTTGAATTAAGATTATGAAAAAAAATATTTGTATCATATTTTTGACATTCTTTATATGTGCGGCAAGTTATCTTTATGCGCAGGATATAACAACGCAGCGGATTAACCTTGACGTGAAGAATATGAGCATACTTGATGTTTTGCGGATGCTTGGCGAACAGGGGCAGGTTAATATGGTTGCCAGCAGAAACGTGCAGGGCCGGGTTACGGCAAAATTGCAGGACGTTACGGTTGAACAGGCGCTGAACGCAATCCTGGATGCCAACAACTTCGTATTCAAAACCGAAGATGGGATAATCAAAGTTTTTACGCAGCAGGATGTACTGCAGCAGGAACAGACGGAAAAACTAGTCAGCCGTGTCTTTTTCTTAGTCAATAGCAAAGCGGCGGATCTGCGGCAGGTTTTAAATTCCCTGAAATCTCCCCGCGGCAGGGTGGAGATAAACAGCATTTCCAATCAGATGATCGTTACCGATACCTGCGAAAATCTTAAGGCTATCGAAGAGGCCATCGTTGTCATGGACCGAAAGCTTGTGACGCGCATATATAATTTAAGTTATGCGCAAGTAAAAGATATCCAGGCTAAGCTCGTGGAGTTAATTCCAAAGCAGGAAGGAGAAGTCTTTGTTGATGTGCGCACGAACAGCCTTGTCGTGCGGGCTGTGCCGGAAACGATAAGCAAGATTGACCTTATTATCGAAAACTGGGATCAGCGTTCAGCGCAGGTCTTGATTGAAGCAAAGATTCTGGAAGTTTCTCTGGATAAAACCAAAGGCCTGGGGATAAACTGGCAATATGTCAGCACTTCGGGCGAGAATGCGGTGAATATTTCGGCGCAGCTGCCGATTGCCTTGACTACCGGGGGTATTTTAAAAGTCGGCACATTGACTGAAGACCAGTACCAGGCAACCGTGCAGGCACTGGAAAGTATGACGAATACAAACATACTTTCCAATCCGCGGATTGTTGTCGTGGATAACAATGAAGCAAATATTCTTGTCGGCAGTTCGGAGCCGTATCTGGTTACTTATATCGACAAGGAAACCAATACGCAGACACAAGAAACGAAGTTTATTGACGTCGGCGTTAAATTGAATGTGACGCCGAAGATTGGAAAAGATGGTTATATTATGATGAAGATTCATCCGGAAGTAAGTTCGGCGCGGCGTGTGGCGGAAGTGAATAATTCCCTCGCGGTTGATACGACACAGGCAGACACTGTGGTTGTGGTTAAAAACGGAAAGACGATAGTGCTTGGAGGGCTTATAAAAGATACCGATTCAAAGGTCAGGACCAAAATTCCCATATTGGGTGACATCCCGCTGCTGGGATTGTTCTTCCGGAGTACTGCTACCAACAAAGTGAAAAAAGAGATTGTAGTCTTTATTACTCCACATATACTAAGACAGGATTTAGACGAAGAAAAAAAGCCTATGGACCGGGACGCTGCGCTGCAACAGGCGTTAAAGGAGGCGGCGCAAAAATGGCAGAAATGGGAGGATGGAGTTAATGCCGAAGAAAAGACGCAATAACAGAATATGGAGGTACGTATTTATAATTTTATTTTTTTTTCTTGCGGAAATTATCGGTACCGGGTATGCGTGCGCTCAAAGCGATAATGAGCCGGGGTATGACCTTCGTATCCGTTCGGGGGTAATCACCTCCCGGATCAAATCCCTAATCGTCACAAGGGCCGGTAATTATGACCGTGTCATTATTAATGGGCTGGCGAATTGCGCCGCGCCGGGAGAACCGCTCCTGCCGTTTAAGACGGTGCGTTTTCTTGTGCCTTACGGCAAGGCAGTTAGTGGAGTTAATGTTGGTTGGACAAGTAAAAAGACACTAGACGGTTCTTATATCGTGGAGCCGGCGCAGCAGCATGTGCCGCTAAATTATACGGGCCAGGCCGCTTTGACCCCGCCCAATCCGGATATCTATGATTCCAACATGCCTTTTCCGGGAAAGTTATATGACGTGGTTTCCACGCAATTTAAACGCGGATATAAAATTCTGATAATCAATCTCTACCCGGTAGAGTATCTACCGGCCAGCGGACAGCTTTCCTATTACGATAATATGAATCTTTCGCTTACGCTGGATGAGGACGCGGGTTCGCAGGCGAACCCTTTTTACCGCGGTATAAAAGCGGACATGGAGGACATAAGGAGTGTAGTTGATAATTCTGATGTCGTAAATACCTATAATGCTTGCGTTCCCATGAAATCTCCCTTGCTCACTTATCAATATGTAATCATCACCAGCGATGCGCTGAAAAACGCGGCCGGAACCTATAAATTTCAAGACCTTATTACTCATAAAATTTCAAAAGGCTTAACAGCGGCGATTGTTACTACGGAGTGGATATACGCGAATTATTCCGGAACGCGGCCTGACGGCTCAACGGATAACGCAACGAGAATCCGCAATTTTATAAGTGATTATTATACAAACTACGGTACTCAATACATGCTCTTGGCTGGAGACGCAGATGCCAGCGGAGTGAAAAACGGAGAAACCGATGCCGCAGCGGTGGTGCCGCATCGCGGCTTGTATGCCAGTGTAGGAATTTATACGGATAATGATATTCCGGCGGACCTTTATTACGGCTGTTTGGACGGAACATTTGATAATGACGCGGACGGTATTTACGGAGAAGCCACCGACGGCGCAGGCGGCGGAGATGTAGACCTTATGGCAGAGGTCTCTGTGGGCAGGGCGCCGGTTGATTCCGCTACGGAAGTATCTAATTTTGTGCAAAAAACGATTGCCTATGAAAATTCAACGGATGCTTATTTGACTAAAGTTGCTCTTGCCGGTGAGAAACTTGACGATGATACTTATGGAAAGGACGGATTGGAAGAAATAAGAAACGGGGCCGGCACACACGGATATACGACAGCCGGCATGGCGGGTACCGGATATTTTACATTTACGACACTCTACGATAAGGACGCTACCTGGACGCGTGATAACCTTATCGCTGTTCTTAATAGCGGAATTCACATCATAAATCATAACGGACATGCCAACAATACGATATTTGCCAAGACCTTTGCCAATGCCAATGCCGACGCGCTTACCAATACTAATCCTTTTTTGGGATATACGTTAGGATGCTATTCCGGGGCATTCGATAACCGGACGACAGCCGCATCAACTTATGGCACAGATGATTCCGTGCTGGAGCATTTTGTCACCTCCAGCCATGGAGCTTTTGCTTTTGTCGGGAACAGCCGGTATGGCTGGTATGTGCCCGGCAGTACCGATGGTATTTCTCAAAGATATATGCGTGAATTCTGGGATGCGGTTGTCGGCGAAGGGATTATTAATTTGGGAAGGGCATTACAGGACGCCAAGGAAGATACCATAGGAGTCTTAAGTATTGACCCGGCATATCGCTGGGGACATTTTACGGCCAATTTGCTGGGAGACCCGCAGACTCCGGTTAATGCCGCGTTCTTATCTCCAACGGATTTTTCCGCCTCGAATATTTCCTTAGGCACAAACAGCTGGGTAACGCTGCGCTGGAAAAATTCAAGCCGGGCTAACCTGCAGAGTACGATGATTCGCTATCGCACGGATGGGGTGTATCCTGCCGGCGAAACAGATGGTACGCTTTTGTGCACGCGTACTGCGGCTCCGGGGAGCATTGATACGTTCAATCATACCGATATTCAGTCGGGAGTTACGTATCATTACGTTGGGTTCGGATATGACGGGTCGGTTTACGAAGGAGGCACATCCGAGCTGAACCGCGCGAACGTTACGATAATCGGTCCGGGAGGCGACACTTCCAGTTCCGGGCGTAGTGATTGTTTTATCGCGACAGCCTGCTATGGAACGATGGATGCGCCGCAGGTAAAGACGTTGCGCAGATTCAGAGACTGCTTTTTACTAAAAGATAATCTCGGCAGGCAGTTTGTTTCGCTGTATTATATAGTCAGCCCGCGCATTGCCGAGTCTATTCGCCATAACCAGACGATTAAAATTATATGCAGGCAATATCTACAGCCGATTATTCAATGTGTTCATCTTATCAATGGGGGGAACAAATAATGATATGTTATAGAAAAATTACAACCTTTTCCCGGGAACATGTTTTAATTTTCATTTGTTTGCTTTTTTTACTTCTATCCGGTGTGTCTGAGTGCTACTCTGCCGAAGGCGGGGTAAGGCCGATTTCCATGGGCGGGGCTTTTGTGGCCCTTTCCGATGATGTGCATTCGGCCAGCTGGAATCCGGCAGGGCTGGGGTGGCAGCAGGAAAAGGAAATTACTTATTCCGGGATTATTGTAAACAGGGATGACTATATAAGTGCTGATTTTATTAGTGATGATTATGCCGCATATGCGCAGCCGATAAGCTCCTTGTATGAAGAAAATAAAGATAAATACGGCGGTATCGGACTTTATTTTCATAATAGCGGATATGAAGATACCAATACGGCCGTTAAAACCTCCCTTTGGCATTCGGGTATTGCTTATGGAAGGAAATTTTCCAAAGATAATGCGATGTCCTGGGGTGTTGCCCTGAACTATTATTATTTTGACACGGATATTCCCGGGGTATCGGACTCTGATACGGCAATAAGCGTGAACCTCGGCTTTTTGTGGTACGTTAATGACGTGCTTTCTTTTGGCCTATTATGGGAAAACCTGAATGAGCCGACATATACGCTATTCGGCGTTAACAGCCGGCTTATACGCGTGATGCGTCCGGGGATTGCGTACTTTTTATCGGAAAAAACTGTTTTAACCTGCGACATATATGATTTAACCGGCAATACCAGTGACCACGGGGCGGATTTCAGCCGGAATGTCCGGATTGGTTTTGAACACTATCTTACGAAATCGTTTTCTTTTCGTCTAGGAGCGCATCAGCCGAATTCTAAAGTGGACTCAAGTAAATTCTACAGCACCGGTTTTGGCTGGCAGCGGTCTGATTTTTTAAATATTTATCCTATACAGTATTATCTTGATTACACATTTATATATTGGCAAGACGCACCGGCAGGAGTGGAAGATTACCTGCATCAGTTAGGCATCACCCTGAAATTCTAGTTTTGTGTGTTAAAGGTATTTTAAGCTCTTATGGAAGCTAATGATAAAAAAAGACCTCGCCTATGTTTCCTTACTGCTTATTCTTCTCGCTAATGCGGTATTCTGCGTGTATCAAATTATTCTTTTGCGGACAATTCTTTTGCAGCGGGATGAAATAAAGGGGAATATTACACGTAACCGTGTATTTTCTGTATCCATGCTTAAAGATGCAGATACTAATAAAGAATCACCGAATTATTTATCCGTATCTTCTCCGGCAATGGATATGGATTCCGAAGTAATTACTCCAATTTCATCACAAGAGGCGAAATTGCGGCTTCTTGGTGTCTGTCATGGGTCAATGCCGTTGGCTTTTATTGAGCTGACTGATTTGCGCAAAACAGGGATTTACACGGAAGGCTCCGTTCTGGGCAGATTCTCGATACTTTCGATATTCTCTGATCGGGTGATACTGGAAATAGATGAACAAAAAAGAGCCTTGCTTTTCGAAGATGATCCTTCTGCGTTTACCGCAGTGCGCCGGATAAAGGAAAATGAAAGGATTATAGATAAGAATGCCGTATCAGACATGATTGTGTCGGCAGTTAAAGAAATGAATTCTATTAAAATTTCCAAGGCAATTGATAAAGGTTCAGGGAGCGTTCACGGTATATGTTTTAAAAACCTTCCTAATAGCGGCACGATTGTGGCCTTAGGCTTTAGAAACAATGATGTGGTGAAAAGCGTCAATAAAATGCCGCTTAAAGATGTGTCCGATGCCTTTGAAATTGCGAAAAAAATAGAGCAGGTAAAAATCCTGGAAATTGAAATTATGCGTGATAATACAATACAAACGCTTAAATATTATCTTTCCGAGTAGCGTAACAGTTTTAAATCCAATCAGTTATACGTAATTCGCCGTTTTTGAACCACCCGGGACTTTCTTGACAAAAGGGAGAGGCTATGATATACTTTAAACAAAGGAAGAATTTTTTTTATTTATATTTTAAGTACTTTTATAAAGTATAATAAAAAAGAGAGGAGGAGGTGATGTATAATAATAACTTGTTTATTCAAAGAAGATTTTTGGTACAGCGTGAGACTGAGGCAGGCTGTGTGCATTTTATCGGGACTTTATATATAGCTTATTATTTTTATGTTAATGAAGAACTTTATGTTTCCAAATATGCTCTTTGCATTAAATACACCAAGACCATGGAAGAAATTAAGCAGCTTCTGAAGCATTGAACATCCCAGCCAACTCTAAAAATTAAACCGCAACAAAAAAGCTCCTTGAAAAAAGGAGCTTTTTTGTTTGACATAATCCGCTTAACCTAGTAAAATCAATAAGCTAAGTACTGCTGCTCACTAACCCGGATATTTCATCTTTTATTAAAGAAAGTTATGTATAAAATTACCACCGGTGAAAACCGGACAAAAATATTAACATGTTTTATGCCTAAGGTTAATTCCGTTGCGGTTGGAGTTTGGGCCGGTGTCGGCGGCCGCTATGAGGATCAGCAGGTAAGCGGTATATCCCATTTTTTTGAGCATATGGTCTTTAAAGGCACCAAAAATCGTGATTATCGCGGCATAAAGGAGGCCATTGAGGGTGTGGGCGGAATGCTCAACGCTTTTACCGCGGAGGAACTGACTTGTTTTATCGCAAAGGTGCTTTGCAAGCACCTGCCGGTTGCCGTTGATGTATTACTGGATATGGTGGTAAATCCGCTTTTAAAGCCGGCGGATGTCGAAAAAGAACGCCGGGTAATTTCTGAAGAGATTAAAATGTATTTTGATTTACCGCATCATCTTGCATATGACCGGTTGATTCAGCTGCTTTGGCCGAATCATCCTTTGGGACGTAATCTGGCCGGTTCATTTGAAACACTCAAAAATATCGATAGGCAGAAACTGCTTAATTTTAAAACAGATTATTATAATCCAAACAATATTATTGTTGCTGTCTGCGGTAATGTTAAGCATGACCATATCGTTTTTTTAGCCGATGAATTTTTTCGAAAAAACAAGATGGCCAATGAGAAAGCGGTGAAATCAACCTTCCCGGCGGCAGACTGCTTGCCGGCAAAAACACAGGTGGATTTTATAAAAAAGGACACGCAGCAATCGCATCTTTGTTTGGGGCTGCATTCGTTTCGCCGCGATGACCCGGCTCGTCACGCCTTAATGCTTTTGCATATAATTTTGGGTGCGAACATGTCCAGCCGGCTTTTTAACGAAGTGCGGGAAAAAAAAGGTTATGCCTATGAAATAGGCACGGCGATGCGGCGTTATGCGGATACGGGGGCCTTCCTTGTGTATGCCGGAATAGTAAACAAAAATGCGGAGGCGGCGGTTGAGGTAATTTTGCGGCAGTTAAGAAAGATTTGCCGCGAATCTGCAGATAAAGAAGAATTGAAACGGGCAAAGGAATACTATACCGGGCATTTGCTTATGGGGCTGGAAGATACGCTTGAGCATATGGTTTGGATGGGAGAGCAATACATGTGTGAAACCGGGATAAAACCTGCTGGAGAAATTATCGCGGATATAGAAAAAGTCACTATGGCTGACATTCAGGCGGTTGCCCGGAGAATATTCCGGAAAGCCAGGCTTAGCTTAGTTATCGTGGCGACGCTAAAACATAATCAGGAAAAAACAATAACCGATTTAATCAGGGGCTTTATGCCATGAAGCAGAAAGTTTTTTTAATCGCGCCTTCAATACTTTCCGCGGATTTCAGCCGATTGGAAGAAGAAGTGCGCTCAGTGGAAAAAGCCGGTGCGGACTTGCTGCATGTTGACGTAATGGACGGACATTTTGTGCCGAATATAACTATTGGCCCCTTGGTTGTTTCCTGCCTGCGTAAAAAAACGGAATTGCCGCTGGATGTGCACCTAATGATTGACAACCCGCTTTTTTTTCTGGATAGTTTTATCAAGTCCGGCAGTACGATGATTACCGTGCATATCGAAACCTGTACCGTTGCGGTCATGCGTGAAATACGGAAAAAATTACACGACAATAACGTTAAAATGGGAATCAGCCTTAATCCGGGAACGCCGCTTTCTAAATTAAAAGATGTCCTGGCGCTTGCAGACCTGATTTTAGTAATGACGGTAAATCCCGGTTTCGGCGGACAGGCGTTTATGCCGGAAGTAGTACCTAAAATCGGGCAATTGAGAAAGGAATACTCAGGGATTATCGAGGTGGACGGCGGAATTACGGACGTAAGCGCACCAATAGTTTTGGAACAGGGAGCGGATATTCTTGTTGCCGGAGCATATGTTTTTCATGCAATTGACCGCTTAAAAGCAATCGAGTCTTTAAGAAAATGCAGAAAATAAAATTTGGCACAGACGGATTTCGCGGTATAATTGCCGACACTTTTACTTTTGATAATGTGGCGCGCATTAGCCGGGCTGTAGCGGAATACTTATTGTCAAAGGAGGAATCCGTTCGAAAAAGAGGAGTGGTTGTCGGATACGACCGGCGGTTCTTATCCGACAAATTTGCGGATATTGTTGCCGAAGAGTTAACCCGCCGGGGGATCCCGGTGTTTCTCACGGCAAAAGCGGTGCCCACGCCGGCGGTAAGCTGTTATATCCGGCAGCACCGTTTGCCCTGCGGTATTATTCTGACGGCGAGTCATAATCCGGCGTTGTTCAACGGATTTAAAATAAAAGATGAGCACGGCGCTTCCGCCTCGGAAGCGGTAACGCGGTTAATTGAGGATAATATCAGCAAAGGCGAGCATGCGCGCAAAGAAGCTGTCGGCGCGGCCGTAGTCAAGAAAGTTGAGATTATTAATCCGTATCTGCGTCTTGTAAAGAGTTATCTTAATTTTGACGTTTTACGTGATGCCGGCTTTCAGGTTATGATTGACGCGATGCATGGAGTAGGCAGCGGTATTATTGAAAAAGTGCTGGAAAAAACACGCTGCCGCGTAACCGGGATAAGGACTTCTCGCGATGTTCTATTTGGCGGAGTAAACCCGGAACCGATTTTAGAAAACCTTTCCCTGCTGCAGCGAACGGTTAAGTCAACTCCTTGCGACCTGGCTTTATCCCTGGATGGAGATGCCGACCGCATTGGCGCGATGTGTCCCAATGGCGCATATATCAGCTCGCACCGGGCGATTTGCTTGTTATTGCTGCACTTGATAGAAAACAGGAAGATGACCGGTAAGGTCATAAAGAGTATTAATACGACAACAATGGTCGACAAAATAACGCAGCATTTTAATCTGCCTTTGGAAGTAGTTCCTGTAGGCTTTAAAAATATCGCCTCTCGTATGCTGAAGGAAGATGTTTTACTGGGAGGCGAGGAATCGGGCGGAATCGGATTCAAAAATTACATGCCGGAGCGTGATGGCGTACTTTCCGGATTGCTTTTACTTGAGTTGATGGCCTATCGTAAGCAGGGAATACTTGAGATCATTCGCGATATGGAAAGAAGGTTTGGGCATTTTGTTTATATGCGTAATGACTTAAAAACAACTTCGCTCAAAAAAATTCCGCATCCGCGGCAAATAGGCAATAAGCGGGTTGTTGATATTAAAACATATGACGGTACAAAGTTTATTTTGGAAGACGAGAGCTGGTTATTGATTCGTGCTTCCGGTACGGAACCGATTGTTCGTATTTATGCGGAATCAGGCAGTATTAAATCAACGCGGGCACTCATAGCATACGGTTGCGGATTATTATGAAGACTCAAGACATAAGAAATTTTTGTATAATTGCGCATATTGATCACGGCAAGTCGACCCTTGCCGATCGCTTGCTGCAAATCACCAGTGCTGTTGATATCCGGGAATTTCACGATCAAATGCTTGATGATATGGAGATTGAACGGGAACGCGGGATTACGATTAAAGCCTCGGCCGTAAGGATAAATTACGTAGCCAAGGACGGAAAAAAATACCAGCTCAATCTTATCGATACCCCCGGTCATGTAGATTTTAGCTACGAGGTGACCAAGTCTCTTTCTGCATGCGAAGGAGCACTTCTGTTGATTGACGCCGCTCAGGGAATTGAGGCCCAGACCGTAGCTAATTTTTACCTTGCCAATAATCAAAATATGAAGATTCTTCCGGTAATTAATAAAATAGATTTGCCGCATGCGCAGCCGGAGGCGGTAACACACCAAATTCAGGACGTGCTTTGCCTGGATGAGCCTCCGATATTAACAAGCGCAAAAGAAGGCAAGGGTATAGAGGAAATCCTCGAGGCCGTGGTGAAAAAAATTCCGCATCCGGCCGGTTCGGTGACTAACCCCTTGCAGGCGCTTATCTTTGATTCAGTTTTTGATAATTATAAAGGCGTGGTCGTCTATGTGCGGGTGGTCAACGGTTGCATTACGCCGCGAATGAATATATCGTTCATGTCCAACGGAAAGCGTTACGAGGTTCTGGAAACCGGTATACTTACCCCGCGCCCGAAAAAGGTTACACAGCTTTCCGCCGGTGAGGTAGGATATATTTGCTGTAATATAAAGGATCCGGCAGAGGTAATGATTGGGGATACCGTTACCGACTTTAAAAATCCTGCGGCAAAGCCATTGCCGGGGTTTAAACGCAAACTTCCGCTTGTTTTTTGCGGGCTTTACCCCGTAAACAGCAAGGATTTCGATCATTTGCGCGATGCCCTGCAAAAGCTTAAACTGACGGATTTTGGTTTTGTTTTTGAGCAGGAAAGCAGCTCTTCTTTAGGTTTTGGTTTTCGCTGCGGATTCCTCGGATTGCTGCATATGGATATTGTGCAGGAACGGCTGGAGCGCGAGTTTAATGTTAACCTCATAGCTACGACGCCGAGCGTGGTTTACCGGGTTAAAAAGACCAACAAGGAGACGGTTGAAGTCGATAACCCGGCGAAATTTCCCGAGCCGCAATTTATCGAACATATCGAAGAGCCTTATATTAAATCGTTCATGATTGTTCCGCATGATTCATTGGGGGTGGTAATGAGCCTGGCGCAAGCAAGAAGAGGGATACATATCGGAAAGGAATTTCTCGACGAGCAGAGGATGATGCTTACGTATGAATTTCCGCTTGCAGAAGTAATCGTCGATTTTTATGACAAGCTGAAGTCCTTGACTAAAGGGTACGGCTCGTTTGATTACGAATTTATAGAATACCGGATGACAAAACTGGTAAAACTGGATATATTAATTAACGGAACGCCGTGCGATGCGCTTTCTTTTTTGGTACATAAGGATAATGCACAATATAAAGGGCGCCAGTTGGTAACAAAACTGCGGGAAGTTATTCCGCGCCAGCTTTATGAGATTGCCATCCAGGCGGCGATCGGCTCGCGTGTTATCGCCCGAGAAACGATTAAGCCTATGGGTAAAAACGTAACGGCGAAATGTTATGGCGGCGATATCTCAAGAAAAAGAAAACTTTTGGAAAAACAAAAGCTTGGAAGAAAAAGGATGAAGCAGTTCGGCAAGGTACAGATTCCGCAGGAAGCGTTTCTGGCGGTTTTGAAAATAGAATGAGGAGGTAAATAGATGCGGCAAGAAACAAAAATGGTTATTCGTGAATACGGGGAATCCCTGCTGATTGCTTTTATTTTGGCGATGATTATACGTGCTTTTGTCGTACAGGCGTTTAAGATTCCCACGGGGTCGATGATTCCCACGCTTATTGAAGGAGACAGGATCCTGGTTAATAAATTTATTTATCGTTTTCATGAACCGGAAAGAGGAGATGTTATAGTTTTTAAATATCCGGAAAACCCGAAGATTGCGTTCATTAAACGCCTGATAGCTTTGGAAAACGAAAAAATAATGATACATAACGGCCGTATTTTTATAGATGCTAAGGAAATAACCGACCCGGCGATTAGTTCCCGTTTTTATTATAACCGCGGTCCTTACGGAGATGTGAATCAAGAAATAACCGTGCTGGAAAAATCCCTTTATGCGTTGGGTGACAACAGCGCAAACAGCCGTGATTCTCGATATTGGGGATATGTTCCGAGAAAAAATTTAATTGGCAAAGCGATTCTGATTTATTGGCCGCCATATAGAATGCGCTTGATTAAATAATTAAAAGAGGATAATTATTTTCATGAATTTAGCAAACTGGATATCAATTTTCAGAGTCTTGCTTATTCCGTTTTTTATAAGTGCTATCGTTTACTATAGCCCGGAAAAAGATTATTTAAGATTTGTTGCCGTGGCTATTTTTCTCACCGCCGTGGTTAGTGACGGGGTAGACGGCTATATTGCCCGGACCCGCCGGATGAGGACCCGCCTCGGGTCGTTTTTGGATCCTCTGGCGGACAAACTGCTTTTGAGCCTGAGTTTTATTACGCTTGCCTTAGCGCATAATATTCCGTTGTCTATCCGGCTGCCGCTTTGGGTTCCTATTCTGGTTATTTCCCGGGATATTATCCTTGTTCTGGGGTCTATACTTGTGTATGTTATGACCGGAAATTTAAAAATCAGGCCAAGCATACTGGGAAAATTAACAACTTTTTTCCAGATGATTACTATTCTCTGCATATTGCTTCAATATCCGTTTTCTTTTATTGTCTGGAAAATAGCTGTTTTTTTTACGGTTATCTCCGGAGCGGATTACATTCTTAGGGGAAGCAAATTACTCAACAACAATAACCATAACCCTCATTGAAAACGATGGAAAATTCGCAAAATCTGGTAGCGATAGTCGGCAGGCCGAATGTAGGAAAATCATGCCTTTTTAACCGGCTTATCGGACACAGGCATACGATAGTCGAGCCCTCACAAGGGGTAACCCGTGACAGGGTTTATGCCCAAGTCATCTGGGGGCAGGATGAATTTTTACTGGTTGATACCGGCGGAGTGGATTTTGAGGCAGGTTCTGATTTGTCCGCAGCAATAATTAAACAGGCAAAAAAGGCAATTGAAGAAGCGTCGCTTATTCTTTTTGTCGTGGATGCTAACTGCGGTATTGTTCCGGCGGATAGGGAAGTAGCCGAATATGTGCGGCGTTTCGATAAAAAGGTAATAGTCGTTGTTAATAAAGTAGATTCTATGGAGAATATTGATATGCAAAGAGAATTTTATGAGCTTGGTTTTGACAGTGTTCATTATGTTTCAGCTTTGCATGGATTGAGTATTGATGACCTTCTTGATGACGTTTTAAAAGAAATGCCTTCGTCTAAACGCAGTGAGGCCGCATCCGAGGAAGCGGAGGGGCTTAAAATTGCGATTGTCGGCAGGCCGAATGTCGGAAAGTCTTCCTTTGTTAATCAGCTATTAAAAGAAGAACGTGTCATCGTCGATAATACCCCGGGGACAACGCGTGATTCTATAGATACAAGTTTTGAATTCAACGGGCAAAAAGTTACGCTGATCGATACGGCGGGGATACGCAGGAAGGGCAAGACCCATACGAGTATTGATGTTTACTCTTTGTCACGGACGGTTAAGGCTGTAAAACGTGCGGATGTTTGTATCGTTTTACTTGATGCCCGCGAGCCGTTATCCCGGGATGACCTGAATGTTTTTCGCTTGATAAACGAAACGGAGAAATGTTGCGTTATCGGAATTAATAAATGTGATTTAGCGAAAGTGAATGTTAATAACTCGATGCAGATGATTGCGCAAAAATTATCTTTTGTCCATTTTGCTTTTGTTGCCGCTTGTTCGGCTAAGACGGGAAAGAATGTTGATCTTATATTTAAACTTGTCAGGCAGGCATGGGAAAATGCGCATAAAAAAATAAAGCAAAATAAACTTGTTGCTATGGCAAAAGAATTGACGAGTTTGGTGCCGACTTCTATCGGGCCGCTAAAAATAAATTATTTGACTCAGCTTGAATACGTACCGCCGGCATTTGTTATGATCGTGAATCGTCCGGAGTTGGTGAAGGATTCTTTTTTACGTTATGCCGATAAGTATATACGTCAACAATGCGACTTCCAAGGCGTGCCGCTGAAAATCATGATAAGAAAAAAAAAGTAAAGGCAGGTAAAAATGGCGGTTATGTTGATTTTGTTGAGGGTATTACTCAGTTATCTATTAGGAACAGTCCCGACGGCCTATCTTTTTGCCAGGGCAATGAAGGGGGTTGATATCAGGGAATACGGCAGTGGGAACGTAGGAGCGACTAATGCCGTGCGTGTTTTAGGTAAAACTCCGGGGCTGCTTGTTTTAATTATCGACGTAATTAAGGGAATTATTGCCGTAACCTTTATAAGCCGCATGTTTTTTTTCGATAATTTGATATCTTTTGAAGTTACGCGTTCTTTGTGCGGGATCGCAGTTGTATCAGGGCATATATTTAATGTGTTTTTAGGCGGGAAGGGAGGCAAGGGCGTAGCGACAAGTGCGGGTGTTTTGTTGGCAATTGCTCCGCAGGCAATGCTTCTAGGCGGCTTGCTTTTTGTTGTTATCGTTGCCGTGACCAGATATGTGTCCCTTGGTTCGATAACGGCCGGTTTGGTTATCCCCTTTTTTATGCTATATGCAAAAATACATTTTAGTTATACGATAATGAGTGCTTTTTTATGTATTTTGATCGTAGCCAAACATAGGCCTAATATATGCCGCTTACTGACCGGAAGAGAAAAAAAGGTGTTTGAGAAAAGATGAAGATTACGGTTATTGGAGATGGCGGCTGGGGTACGGCACTCTCAGTACTGCTGGGTAAAAATAAGTTTTCCGTATCGCTTTGGGGGGCGTTTCCCGCATATGTTGAAGAGTTACGGAAAAAGCGGGAGAATATAAAGTTTTTACCGGGCATAGAAATCCCTCCATCGGTTAATATTACGTCGGATCTGAAAGAGGCGTTGCAAGATACCAATCTGGTGGTTATGGCCGTTCCTTCTCAATATATGCGGCAGGTAGCGAGGAAAATTAAAAAAACCGGGATAAAGGCTGATTACTTAAGCGTAGCGAAAGGGCTGGAAGAAAGTACAGCTAAGAGAATGTCTGAGGTGATCCGCGAAGAATTGGGAGCGGTTCGCGTGGCGGTACTATCCGGGCCGAATATTGCCTTTGAGGTTGCCGGCGGCATTCCTTCGGCAGCAGTTTGTGTTTCTCGCAGCAGACAATTGGCAGAGAAAATCCAGGATGTCTTTGTTACTCCTACATTCCGGGTTTATACCAGTAATGATTTATTGGGGGTTGAATTAGCCGGCGCTTTCAAAAATATAATCGCGATTGCCTGCGGAATTTCTGATGGGCTGGGATTTGGAACAAATACCAAGGCTGCACTTTTAACTCGCGGACTTGTTGAAATCGCACGCCTGGGCGTTGCTATGGGAGCGCATTATAAAACATTCAGCGGGTTATCCGGGATGGGAGATCTTGTAACGACATGTATGAATCGAAAAAGCCGCAACCGTAGTTTAGGCGAAGAATTAAGTAAAGGTAAAAAGCTGAATGCCGTACTAGGCGCTTCAGATATGGTGGTAGAAGGCGTAAAGACCACAAAGATTGCTTTGAAGCTTGCAGCAAAATTTAAGGTTCTGATGCCGATAACGCATGAGGTATATAAAGTTTTATATGAAAACAAAAAACCGGAAGAAGCACTTTGTTCTCTAATGCTTCGCGACAAGAAGCCGGAATTATAAATATTGTTTATTGTTTAGGGAAATCCGCAGTTTTTCCGACCGAATGACAAAGTGTTAAAAAAAATGAACAAATTTATACTTTTTAAACGTTTTGATATGTATTTTATCATTATTTTAATAAGTGATTGCAATTTATGTTGTAGAAAAATTTATATTTTTCATTCACATTGGTATGATTCATGCTTATTTTTAAGTTAAAATGTTGCTGATGATGTAAGAAGAAAATTGCAATACAAGCAAGAAAACAGAAAGGAGATGCTGGATGGATACAGGTTATGTATCGCTATTAAAAGATCAGATTTCACTGGCGAATATTCCGGAAAAAAATATTAGTAATATTTTGGCTGTAATGAACTATGAGAATTCTGTGCTGGCGGTTACGAAAAATTTATCGGAAATTTTGTTCGCATATCCGCAAGAAGAAGATCCGGGTATTTATGTGGTGGCGGTAAACGGAAGAATTGTTGCGGCAAATAACCGGCGTGCGGTTTCGCGCTACCTCGATACGTTGAGGATGGAAAGCGATCTGGAGATCATGGTTCATAAATTAGGTTCGATATTGGATATGGCTATGCATCGGAGAATACGCCAACAGTATGTATTAGCCTGATGAATGAAGTAAAATTTTTATTCCGGCAATTTTTATGAACCTGCCTTTCTTTAAGCAGCTTACCTAAGCCTGGGGTATGCTTGAGGATCAAATATTCTGCTTGCAATTTTCCACTTTTTGTAGTAATTTAAAATATGCTTTTTTATGGGCTATAAGTTAATCAAAACCCGGGGCGTGGCGCAGTTTGGCTAGCGCGCTTGAATGGGGTTCAAGAGGCCGACAGTTCGAGTCTGTCCGCCCCGACCAGAAAATTACTGTAATGCTAATTATAAAAGCTGCGCAGATGCTAAACGATACAAGGGAACTTTAGGGGCTTGCTTTCAATAACTTTTTCACCAAGAAGCTTTACTTATGAATAATAATGATGTTTTCTATTATTATGACTCGAACCAGAATGCCTCGGAACGGCGTCGATTTATTCGTATTAACGCTAATTTTGTGGTGAGCTATTATGTCTATCCCGGCCATGTTAACCGGACGGATATGACCTTGTCGCGGAATGTCGGCGTTGGCGGCATTTGTTTTACTACGGATAAGCATTTTCCTCCCGGGACAATATTACATGTTACTTTACGCTTGCCAAAGATAACTAAATTGATAAAAATGCTTGGTGAAGTGGTGTATGTGCGTCAAGAAAAAAACAAAAAGTTTTTGTTTGATATCGGAGTCAAATTTATTCAGGCGGAAGAGGACGATCTCTTCCTTTTGGAGAATATTATCAAGGATTGTGCTTCGGATGCGAATAAAATTTATTTTTCCATAGAAGAAGTGCAGGAAAACAAGAAAGATCTCTACGATGAGTAAAATTGTTAATATCGGATTAATCGGTTTCGGTACAATCGGGGCCGGCGTAATTAAAGTCCTTACAAAAAAAGCCGCGTTGCTTGAGAAAAAAATCGGCGTGCGGTTGCTTTTGAAAAAAATTTGCGATTTAGATATCAGCCGCAGGCGTGACGTTAGTGTCGATAAAAATATTCTTACAAAAGATGCAAGCTGGATTCTTAATGATGAAAACATTAACATCGTTGTTGAACTTATCGGCGGAATCCATCCGGCGAAAGAAATAATTTTACGGGCTCTGCGTAGTAAAAAACATGTAGTTACGGCGAATAAGGCACTATTGGCCGAGGAAGGCGAAGAAATTTTTAAGACGGCAGCGGAAAACGGCGTGGATGTCTGTTTTGAAGCCAGCGTAGGGGGAGGAATACCGATTATCAAGGCGTTGAGAGAGGGGTTTGTCGCTAACCGCATCGAAAGTATTTACGGTATAATAAACGGAACAAGCAACTATATCCTTACGCAGATGTCCGATAAGGGCTGTGATTTTAAGAGCGCGCTTTTTGCTGCCCGGCAAAAGGGATACGCGGAAAAGAATCCTACGCTCGACATCGACGGGATTGATTCCGCTCATAAAATCGCCATTCTCGCGCGGATGTGTTTTAACCAGCCGATTTGTTTTAAGGATGTTTATGTGGAAGGAATCCGTGATATTGACGGCAGTGATCTTCAATATGCGGATGAGTTAGGCTTTGCCGTTAAACTTTTGGCGGTAACCAAGTGCGGGGGGCCTGATTTGCAAATCAGGGTTCATCCGGCCTTAGTCCCTAAGAGCCATTTGCTTGCGCATGTCGACGGCGTTTTGAATGCGATATTTGTAAATGCCGATCTGGTCGGTGAGGCATTGTTTTACGGACAGGGTGCCGGGCAACTACCGACGGCCAGTGCTGTGGTCAGTGATCTGGTTGCACTTGCGGGAAAAATCACAACACAGGATCATAATGTTTGCCTGGGTATTGGGCAAGACAAACGCCATTGCGTTATTCGCGCTATCGATGATATTGAGTCGCGCTATTATCTTCGTTTGTCGGCATTGGATAAACCGGCTGTTTTATCGCAGATTTCTACGATTTTAGGTAAATATGGTATCAGTATTCATAGTGTGATTCAAAAAGGAAGGCGGCGCGCAGAAGCGGTTCCGATTGTGATGATGACGCATGAGGCTAAGGGAAAAAAATTGCGTCAAGCCCTGGCGAAGATCGATAAATTGGCGGTAGTGAAAAAGAAAACCGTAGCAATTCGTGTAGAAAGGTTATAAATATAAAATGATTAATAACGGATGGCAGGGGCTTATTAAGCAATACAAGGCGTTTTTACCGGTATCGGATGCTACGCCCCTGGTAACTCTACATGAAGGCAATACGCCCCTGATTCCGGCGCCATCTCTCAGCAAGCTGATTGGGAAGAATGTTAAGGTTTTTTTGAAATATGAGGGGCTTAATCCCACGGGGTCTTTTAAGGATCGTGGGATGACCATGGCAATCTCTAAGGCAAAAGAAGAAGGCTCGCAGGCAGTAATGTGTGCTTCGACGGGAAACACTTCGGCATCAGCGGCTGCTTATAGTATTCGTGCCGGCCTTAGGTGCATAGTTCTGATTCCTAAAGGAGCGATTGCGCTTGGAAAATTGGCGCAAGCGCTTATTCATGGAGCATGTGTTCTGGCTGTAGACGGTAATTTTGACCAGGCATTAACTCTTGTGCGGGAAATAACGGATCGTTATCCGGTAACCCTGGTTAACTCGCTTAATCCTTACCGTATTGAAGGGCAAAAGACCGCTGCTTTTGAAATTTGTGATGTACTTGAAGATGCTCCGGATTTTTTAGCTATTCCGGTAGGTAATGCCGGTAATATTACTGCCTATTGGAAAGGTTTTAAGGAATATTATCAGGAGGCTAAAATTAAAAAATTGCCGGTAATGCTGGGTTTTCAGGCCGCGGGTGCGGCACCGATAGTCAAAAAAACCGTAATCGAAAATCCGCAGACAATAGCCACGGCAATAAAGATTGGAAATCCTGCCGGTTGGAGGAATGCGGAAGCAGCTCGGGATGAGTCGAAAGGGTTGATAGATTCTGTGACGGATGAAGAGATACTTGATGCGTATAAGTTATTGGCCGGACAGGAAGGTGTCTTTGTCGAACCGGCTTCTGCAGCGTCGGTGGCCGGGGTACTAAAGCTTAGCCGGAACGGATATTTTAAAAACAAAGATGATTTTAAAGTGGTTTGTGTTCTCACGGGGCATGGTTTAAAGGACCCTGAGCGGGCAATTAAAACCATAAAAGAGCCGGTGGTTATTCCAGCCTCTCTGGAGGCAGTATTGGATAAAGCGGGAATAAAATAGCGATGAAAAAACAAGCAATGAAGTATATTGTTTTTGTACCTGACGGGATGGCTGATTATCCATTGGAGGAATTGGGCAACCGCACTCCTCTGGAAGTGGCGAGAACGCCGAATATGGATTTTTTAGCTCAAAACGGTAAGATCGGAACGGCTTCTTTTGTGCCTAAAGGAATGACGCCGGGTAGCGATGTGGCTAATCTTGCGATATTCGGTTATGATCCGGAAAAGTATTTTTCCGGAAGGGCTCCCCTGGAAGCGATAAATCTCGGAGTGGAGTTAGGTGAGAAGGATATCGCTTTCCGGTGTAATTTTATTACCGAAGAAAACGGTCTGCTTATTGATTATAGCGCAGGGCACATCTCCACGAAAGAGGCACAGGTTCTCATAAAGGTATTGAATCGGCGTATTCCGGATAAAACAATACGTTTCTACCCTGGGGTCAGTTACCGGCATCTGATGGTTATTAATGATGCCTCGGAAGAACTGCTTAAACTGAAATGTTATCCGCCGCACGACATAATGGGCAAAAAAATCGCGGATTGTTTGCCGCAGGGAAAGGCCTGCACGGAAATTCTCGGTATTATGCAGCAATCTAAAGATATATTGAATGAGCATGAAATTAATTTAGTGCGTATTGATTTAAAAGAAAATCCGGCGAATATGATTTGGCTATGGGGGCAGGGCAAAAAAATCGTTTTGCCTTCTTTTCGGAAAAAATACGGGGTGAGCGGTTCAGTAATCTCCGCAGTAGACCTCATAAAAGGAATTGGCCGTGCAATCGGATTAACACCTATTGATGTACCGGGTGCGACAGGATATTATGATACTGATTATGAAGCAAAGGCAAGATACGCGCTTGATAGCCTGAAAAGGAATGATTTTGTGTTTATTCATGTAGAGGCTCCGGATGAAGCAGGGCACAATGGAGACGTCCGGGCAAAGATTGCGGCTATTGAGAATTTTGATCGTTTGGTCATTGGTACGGTATTAAATACTTATAATGTGGGAATCGACCCTTTAAGGATACTGCTAATGCCTGACCATCCTACGCCGATAAGCTTGAGAACTCATACCGCTGATCCGGTTTGTTTTTTAATATTTGGTACGGGTATTGCAAAAGATGAATTTATATGGTATAATGAAAATGAAGCTAAGAAAAGCCGCTTAGTGTTTAGTAACGGCTATGAGCTAATGGATTGTTTCATAAAGCAACAAAATTTATAATATTTATATTGCCCTTATTTAAGATTATTTATCATTTCCCAAAACAATCCAAAAAGTCTAGCCTAAAATTAGTAACAGCGCATGTGGCTAATCCAAGCAGAAAAGTATAAACTTGACAGCTAAATGGTTCAATGATATACTTATTGTACGAATTAAAAAAACTTTTAAATAGTATAATTGAAAATAGAAAAGGCATTATACATACCTTGTAAAAATAGCGCATAAAAAGAGGGGGGGTGTGAATGAAAAAGCAGTTGAAGATGAAAGGCAAATGCTTAGTAAAGGACTCATCTGTAATTTATGACTATTGGGTGAATTTTTATATCGTATCATTTTAACATATTATTAAACGAAAGGGGATTAGTATGAAGAGAGGTATACGGATTTATTCATATCTTGTACTAGTAACGTTTTTAGTGAACATGTTGACAGCAAATCTCGGCTTTGCCTTTGATTTGCAGGCACAGCAGGATATGTTGATGTCGAATGAGGTCTTGCAGGGAGTCTTTGGCGGACAGATTGGCGCCCAGAGTGAGCCCGGAGACCTTTCTCAAGCGATTGCTCCGGCGCCTAAAGTTATCACCACTTCAAACGGAGATGTATATATCTATTCGGGAACAGGTGCCTCTGCGCAATTATCACTGAATGAAATGGGTAATATGGAAGTAACTTATACGCTTAACGGTGCCAATGTTATAATCAAAAACGCGGATACCGGTGAAAAGTTTACCTATCGTTACCAGCTTAACGGACAAGTAGTAGAGCTTCTAAACGCTGCGGGAGAAGTTGTACGTTCGCAGCAATTTAATATGGGGCAGCAAACATCAAGTATCGGACAAGGAACTATCCGCTACGAATATTCCGGTGACGGATTGAGAATTGTTAAGTCGATTGACAATTGGGGCAATGAAACTATATATGACAATGCGGGCAGGCCGGATTATATTCAGTATACGGATGCCGGTGGTAATGTAGTTAAAGTTGGTGATTATAAATTCAACAGCAAAGGCGCTCTGGAATCATTTACCGATCATAACGGCAATATTACGCACTTTGAGATGGATGGCATTCGCCCCTCTTATACGACTAATGCCGAGGGTACGGTTACCCAGACATATGTTTATGATAACGATGGACACCTTACCCAGGTTGTCAATCAGATATCAAAGCAGGTTACGATTGTAGAAGACGGCTATTTTACGGTTATTTATGACATTGTTGATGTTGTCGATGCTAACGGAGCGGTTGTTCTCGATGCAAACGGCAATCCGGTAGAAACGCTTGTACAGGTTGGTTCCTATAATTATGATGCCGCGGGTAATGTTGCATCTATCACCAGTACCGGCGCAAAAGGGGTGGTAACCGGATGGACCGATTATGACGAATATGGAAGAGTGTCCGGAAGTTATAACCATGAAGCAACGCTTGTTCAGCAATATGTTTATAATGAGCGCGGTTTTTTACAACAGACATTGTCTTTAGGCGCGATTGATCCGTTCACATCGCAGCAGGTAATCGTGTCGTATACGGTATTTGATACCAAGGGCAGGCCGGTAGGGGTATGGCAGATTGGCGATGGCGGCAACGTAGTAAAACAGCAGGAATATACCTACAAGGAAAGCGGAGTCCTGGATGCGACATATTCTCTGGGGATTTTACGCGGCACGGATGAAAATAATCTGGAAACATACAGTAAACCCATAGATGAGAACGGGAATCTGGTAACAGAGGGAAACTTTGTTTATTTCCAGACATCAAAGACGGAATTTGACAAGAAGGGACGTCCTACTACTGTATACGGTGTTGTTCGGGATGATCAGGGCAATCCTGTGTTGGATGTAAATGGAAATACGGTAATGGAGAAACAGCAGACTTATGCATATGATAAGCAGGGGTTTCTCGATTATACGATTTCCTACGGTTTTGAGGGAAAAAGAACAGGGCAAACAATATTTGATAAATACAGCCGGCCTTCCGAGGCATTTAATGCTCAGGGCGCAGTGGCGCAGTTATTTATTTATGGTACTGACGGTTTTTTGAAAGAATCCATGAACAAAGGCGAGAATGGCCTCACTACAGGAACAACTTTGTATGACGCGAAAAGCAAACCCACGGATGTCTATAACCAGGCGGGCAGCCTCGTACAGAAATATATCTATGATGAAAACGGCCTGCTGGTAAAAAGCTACAATTTAAGCAGTGCCGACGGTGTCAACAGTGTCATTGTTTCCACACAGGCAGACCTGGGCTTGATCGCATCATTGTGGGACGACTCTTATGATGCGGAGATTATGATTAGAGTCGGGGATCTTGGTAACAATTCGTTAATGAATGCGATGTGGGCGTATCTCAAAAGCGATCCGGAATTTGCCGCGAAATGCGCTTTAAAGGTAATACAGTTATTTAGCAGTGAGGCATTGGGCGGCAGCGAATTTCTGGAAAATGATGTGGGTACCGCATACCATATGTTAGGCCAAATTCTCGAGGGAGAAGGTAATAATACCGCAGCGGTTTCCGCCTATAAAATTCAAGCCTCTCAATTTGGCGATGCCGTGTGCCTTGGAGAGTCCGGGCTAATGGAACCAGTGACCGACTGGTCGATTGACAGGCTTTCGCAAATGGACGGAGGGCTTGGAGTTGATACACAGGTTGTTACGGGCTATACATTGTTCGGCGGCGATTCCAAGCCGATGGCTTCCTATCAATTGTTCGATGACGAAAGCGGAAACGGTGCGGTGGCGTCAAAATCTCAGGGGTATGTCTACTCCTATCAGGCAACAGTGAAAGATGCCGACGGCAATAAGGTCTTGCAAACCAAGTACTCTAATTTCGTGCAGAAGACGATTAATTATGGAGATATCAATAAGAATGGAGAGATAGAAAAAGTGGGGGAAACCACTTTTGATCAATACGGCCGCCAGTTAGAGACTCTCAACGAAGAAGGCAATTTAGTGCAGAAGTATTATTATTCTCTGGAAGGATTCCTTAAGGCGTCAACCACCTATGGCAAGGATAAGGCTTTAACCGGTACGACTGTTTTTGATAACTTCTCTCGGCCGCTGGCAAGCTTTAACTCCTTTTGCTCTACGTCAACTATTAAGGATGATCTTATTGCGGCATTACACAGTGGTTTAATACAGAGCGATCTGGATAATCCGCTGTGGCAGCCGGCATTGAAAGGATTGACGCAGACATTCGAATACGGTGCAGACGGATTTTTAGAAAGCAGTAAATCATGGAACGAAGCAACCGTAGTTGATGTGAGTAAGATAGATAAGTTTGCTGCCGTACTCGGATCCTCAGCAAAAGACGGTGTTTATTTAGCTGAGTATGATTTTAATGATGACGGCCTGATTAACGATGCTGATGTGGCTATTTTCGAGTCTTCGTTTAAAGGCTCTGCCGGTTTTATCGCGGCAATGTCATCATATAACCCCTCATATGATTACGATGTTGACGGAGACGTCGATAATAAAGATGCACAGGCTTTTTCGAAAACATTCTCAAGCTCGGCAAAATATATGCCGACATATAGCGGTGCCACATCTTATGATAAATACGGAAAAGCCGACCAGGTTATGAATGCCGAAAACGTAATGGTTCAGACATATGTCTACAACGAACGCGGCTTTCTATCAAGGTCTGAATCCTACGGGTTAAATACGGATGATAACGGAACTGTGATCCTTAATGGTGAAACCGGCCTTCCTGAACAGGTAAAGACAGGGTTTACTGCTTTCGACGCGAAATCACGCCCGACGGAGACTTATACGGTGTTTGATAACGGTACGGCGGCTGGTTTACAGGCAACAACTGTGCAGTCATATGTGTATGTAGGCGGGTTCATGACCAAGACAATTAATTATGGTGACATAAGAGCGGAGGGGACACCTGCTCCTGCCGGAGAAACCCAGTTTGATAAGTACGGCCGGCAACAGGCAACCTTTAATGAATACGGTAAGAAGATATCTTCATATGTATACTCCAGCCAGGGGTTTTTATCCCAGACCAATAACTACGGAACGGGTGGGGCTTACTTAGGCAAGACGATTTTCAGTAAAGAAGGCAAACCTACCGAATCGTACAACATGGTTGGTAATGTTAAAACGGGCATGGGCCTTACATCACGATTCGACTATAACCAGTACGGCTTTATGGAAAGCAGCACAAGTTACGGAGGAAATCAGCAGAATACCGGTAAAACCGTGTTTGACGGCTATGGTAAGGCGATAAGGGCTGAAAACGAAAAAGGCTTGGCCATTTCTTCGTATCAGTATAACGAACGCGGGTTTATGACCCAGACAAATACACTTTCGTTTGTCGAAGATGCAACTGCAACAGGGGAGTATGCGCTTGATGTAGAGAATAATGATAAAGTTATTCAGCACGGATATTATGCGGTTACCGGTTTTACGACATTTGATGAGAATTCTCGTCCGACCGCCTCATACCAGACCTATTGGGATACGCAAGGCGACGCGGATAATCCTTCACAAGGTGCTATGGTCCAGGGATTTACATATGCGGACGGATTTTTGATCAGCACGACCAATTATGGCAGAAAGGGTGACAATGGTATTCCTGTTCTCTTGGGCACAACGCTGTTTGATAAATACGGACGCCAGAACATAAACTACAACGAATTCGGAGAAAAGACAACCCAATACAACTATTCAAATCAGGGATTCTTGTATACGGCGAATAACTATGGGGAAGACAATGCCTATATGGGGAAAACGGTATTCAATGATTTGAGCCGTCCGACGGAGGCATACAACCAAACAGGAGCATTGGTGCAAGCCTTCCATTATAACGACTTCAGTGGACAAATGGATGAAAGCTACAATTACGGCGAATCTACGGATGGAGTTCCTACCCCAACCGGAACAACGAGTTATGATGAGTTCGGCAGGGCTACTTTACAGACTAATGGGGAAAACTCAAAGGTAGCTGATTATAAGTACGATTCGCACGGCTTTATGCTGCAGGCAAACAGCTATGGCAATAACGGCGCGTTGACCGGTTATACGGAATATGATGCAACAAGCCGGCCGCTTGCCGCTTACACCGTATCTGAGAACAATATAAAGGTAGCAATAGAAAATGGGACAGAAGTTCAAGGATCAAAAGTTCAGGAATTTATCTATAACTCCAACGCAACCGGAGTTCCTACGGATATTCAATATATCGGGCAAAGGAATACCGGATTTTTGTCGATGACCGTCAATTATGGAGATCAGCAGACGTTCACGGGTTACACGACATTTAATAAATACGGACAACAGGAAACTTCTTTCAATGAATTAGGCGAATCGGTTTCAACATATTCGTATTCCAAAAGCGGCTTCCTCTCTGCATCGAAGAATTACGGTATTGATAAGGCATATACCGGAAAAACTGTCTATAACGCGCAGGGAAGGCCGACAGCAGCGTATAATGAACGCAATGCCTTGGTACAGGATTTTCAGTATACACTCACAGGATTCTTGGCGACAAGTACGACATACGGAGAACCCGGCACAGAGGCCCAGGGCCCGGTAACCGGTACCACACATTATGACGATTGGGGAAAACAGAAGTATTCGACAAACACGGAAGGGATGACGGTTAGTTCGTATAATTACAATGATGCCGGATTCCTCGAGCGTTCCAATAACCTTACGTATATTGAAGACACGGATGGTTCGGGCACAGATACCCTAACGCTTACGGATGGAACGATAATGACCGGATGGTACAATGTCGCCGGATATACGACATATGACGCTAAGTCAAGGCCGGTTGATTCCTTCAACGTATCGGCAAGCGGTAATGCATCACTTTCGCAGGTATTCAGCTATCAGAAGACCGATGGTTCGGCAACCGGATTCATGACCGGCGCGACCTTGTATACGGTTAATCTCGAAGCAACTCAGAATGACATGATCGCTGATCAAATCGGTACGGAGGTTATCTTATCCGGTACTCAGACATACAACAAATACGGCAGGCCGGAAAATACCTATAATGAAAAGGGTGTGCTGATTACACAGAATAAATACAGTTCTAAGGGCTTTATCCAGGAGTCAAACAGCTATGGAGAAGGCGGGGTAATAACCGGTAAGACTGTTTTCAACTCCATGGGAAGGCCGGACCAGGTGCTCAACCACAAAGGTGCCGTGGTAAGCGACTACCTCTATAATAATAAGGGACTTTTAAACCAGACCGTGTCTTACATGAATGGCGTTCAGACGTCGTATACGGTATTTGATGCCTTCTCTAAACCGGGTGCCACGTATCAGCTCTTTAAAGGTACTACGGAAGATAACGTATATTACCAGTATAGCGCCGGCGGTACGGCAAATTATAGCGTAAATAGCGACGGCACGCTCAGCGGCGGATTTAAGAGCCAGGCCAACTTGTACAACGAATTCGGCGCATTGTATCGTTCCGAGTCATACGGTAAAGAGGGAAATATGGTCAGTTGGGTAAAACATGATTCATATTCGCGTCCGATTGCAGTCTATAACGAAAAATTCGATGATCAAGGTAATCCGGAACAAGTTCAGTACTATACATATTCTGCTTCCGGATTCCTGTTCTCTACAACGAGTACTCAGACAATGCAGGAAATCGACGATCAGGGCAATGCGGTTGCGGATGGGGATTGGACTCACGACCAGACGACGCGTACCTATTTCAACGCCTATGGACAGCAGGATAAAACGTGGTTGGTAAAAACCGATAGTACCGACGGTGCGGTGCAGTCGCAATACTTCTATGACAACAATGGATTCCTGACTAAGACCAATGTCTATAACGACGGTACGTATAACGGTTACATTCTTTATGATAACAGCGGCAGGCAGACGCAGCAGTTTAATGCAGAAGGCGGAGAATTGACAAAATATTGGTATAACCTCAATGGTTTCTTGACCAGAAGCACTTCGACAGGCGGCGGTTAATTGCTGCGGCATAATAAGTTATAACAACAGCCCCTTATCCGAAAAGGTAAGGGGCTGTTGTTATAGTCTTTTTGCTTGAATTTTATAGTTTGCTATTGTAGAATATATCGTATGGATATGGATTTTTCTAAAGGAAATTATTTTTGGCACTGGCTGGCCGATAGATTACAAAAAAGAACTATTTTTCTCATCGCCGGTCCTTGCGTAATAGAATCGGAAAAGACGTGTCTTGAACATGCCTACGCGCTTAAAAGCCTGACTGAGGCGCTGCAAATCCCGTTTATTTTTAAGTCGAGTTATGATAAGGCTAACCGCACATCTGTCTCATCCTTCCGTGGTCCGGGGCTGAAAAAAGGCCTTGCTATATTAAAAAAGGTCAAAAAAGAGCTGAAAATCCCCGTTACCAGCGATGTGCATTGCGCGGAAGAGGCTAAAGCCGCAAAAGATATCCTGGATATGCTGCAGATACCGGCCTTGTTGAGCCGCCAAACAGATCTGCTTATCAGCGCGGCAAAGACCAATCGGGTGATTAACGTCAAAAAAGGGCAATTCATGGCTCCGGATGATATGATTAATGTAATTCAAAAGATTGAAAGTACCGGGAATAAGAAGATCGTGCTTACGGAACGCGGGGTTTGTTTCGGGTATCATAATTTAGTAAGCGACATGCGTTCTATTCCGATAATGCAGCGCTTTGGCTATCCCGTGGTTTTTGACGCGACGCATAGCGTTCAGCTGCCGAGCGCGGGAAATAACAAGTCTTCCGGGGAGCGGGAATTTGTAGAAACTCTGGCGTTGAGTGCCGCGGCCGCCGGGGCAGACGGACTGTTTATGGAGGTTCACTTTACTCCGAAAAAGGCCTTATGTGACGGCCCGAATATGATAAATATGGATACTCTCGAGAACCTGCTGAGCAAAGCAAAAAAGATCTGGGAGATTGTTCATGCTTGAAAAAAAGTATCAAAAGATTGCCAAAGAAGTGCTGCGGTTAGAGGCGAAAGCGATCATGGCATTAATTCCCCGTGTGAATAAAGAGTTTGATAAAGCGGTAGAACTTATTGCTAATTGTACGGGAAGGGTCGTCGTTACCGGCATGGGAAAACCCGGGCTTATCGGAAATAAGATATCGGCAACAATGGCAAGCCTGGGAGTTCCGAGCCTTTTTTTGCACCCGGCAGAGGCGGTGCATGGAGATTTAGGCCGGGTTACCTGTGACGACATTATTATCGCTATTTCCAACAGCGGGCAAACCGAAGAGATTACGAGACTCCTGCCCCTAATAAAAAAAATCGGCGCAAAGCTTATCTCTTTCACCGGCAATCCGAAATCCGTATTGGCACACTATAGCGACATAATGCTCAATGTGTCCGTAAAGAGAGAGGCTTGCCCGTTCAATCTGGCGCCGACATCAAGCACAACCGCGACATTGGCAATGGGGGATGCGCTGGCTTTGGCTGTATTAACAAGAAAGGGATTCAAGATTGAGGATTATGCGTTTTATCATCCCGGCGGGAGTTTGGGAAAAAAGTTATTGCAGGTAAAAGATCTTATGCGTAAAGGCCGGCAGAATCCCATAGTGCGCGATACGGAAAAGGTGAAAAATGTTTTGCTGCAGATTACTAAATCACGTGCCGGATGCGCCACGGTTATTAATCCCAAAAAACAGGTTTGCGGTATTTTTACCGATGGAGATTTGCGCCGGCATATCGAGGCCGATTCGCAGATACTCGATAAGGAAGTACGCTGCGTGATGACCAAAAACCCGGCGACGATTAATAAAGAACATCTGGCTATTGAAGCCTTAAAAATATTAAAAGAGAAAAAGATAGATGAGTTGCCGGTAGTCGATGAGCGAAAACGCCCTGTCGGGCTGCTTGATGTTCAGGACCTGTTAAAAGCGGGGATTGTATGAGGCCGGAAAAGGCGAAAAAAATAAAACTGCTGGTGGTAGATGTCGACGGGGTCATGACCGACGGTTCTATTATTTACGGAAATTTTAACGATGATTATCGCCGGTTTAATCTCCAGGATGGTTTTGGTTTTGTCCTGCTTCATAAGGCAGGCATAAAATCGGCAATTATTACCGGTAAATCTTCAAAGGCATTGCAGCGCCGCGCTAAAGAATTAAAAATTCACAGCATTTGTCAAAATGCCGAAAACAAGCTTAAGGTGTTTCGCAACATTTTAAAAAAGTTTAAGTTGAAGCCGGAAGATGCCTGCTATATTGGAGACGATTTGATGGACATGCCGGTGTTGAGAGCTGCCGGAGTAGCTGTCACCGTGCCGCAGGCCTGTGATGAGATCAAAGATATTGCCGACTATGTGACAAAAAGAAACGCCGGTGACGGCGCGATAAGAGAAGTTATCGAACTTATTTTAAAAGCACAGGATAAATGGCAGGCGCTGGTGCATTATTACTCCGGCTGAAGATCGTTAAAAAGGAATTTTTTTACATGGAAGACCATCTTTTAAGAACAGAAGCAATTGCCAAATCGTATAAAAAGAAAAAGATTGTTGATGGAGTAAGCCTTTCCGTTAAAAAAGGGGAGGTTGTCGGACTTTTAGGGCCGAATGGAGCAGGGAAGACCACTACTTTTTATATGGTTGTCGGCTTAATTACGCCTAATAACGGAAAGATTTTTTTTGATAACCGGGAGATAACGCATATGCCCATGTATAAAAGGGTACGCTGCGGCATCGGATATCTTTCCCAGGAGCCTTCAGTTTTCAGAAAATTGAGCGTAGAAGAAAATATCATGGCGGTATTGGAAACATTGCCTTTGTCTAAAAAAGACCGGAAAAAGAGGCTTGAGGAGCTTTTGGAAGAACTGCGGATGAGCCAATTGGCCAAAAGCAAGGCATATACACTTTCCGGCGGGGAACGCCGGCGTCTGGAAATAACCCGCTGTCTTGTTACAAATCCATCGTTTATTCTTTTGGATGAACCCTTTAGCGGGGTAGATCCGATTGCCGTATTTGATGTTCAGCAGATTATCGCTGATTTAAAAAATAAAGGGTTGGGAATATTGCTTACGGATCATAACGTAAGAGAGACGTTAAGCATTACCGACCGCAGTTACATTATGACCGAAGGGAAAATTCTTCTTTCCGGAACGGCGCAGGAACTCATAAATAACCCTGACGCAAAAAAGTTTTATCTCGGGGAAAAATTTGCGATGTAAGAGCGTTTCTTGACGTACTCACTAAATAATGATATGATGACAATATTGTCTATCAGGTGAACAAGAAGGAGGTAACCGTGGATATCAGGATAAGCGGAAGACACTTTGAAATAACCGATGCTTTAAAGCAGCATGTTGAAAAAAGAGTCGAAAACTTTGAGAAGTATTTGCATACAATAATCGACGTTCATGTTATTCTTAGTGTTGAAAAATACAGGCACTGTGCGGAAATATCCGTATTTGGAAAACGTTTAAAATTTACGGAAAAAAGTGTTGATACCGATATGTACTCGGCAATTGATAAGGTCTGTGTCCGAGTGGAAAAGGCTTTGCGCCGTCATAAGGATAAAATTAAAGTATATCGTAAAAAAGATAATAAAAAAAGAACGGTGGAAGCGGTTGCCGGAGATATAAACTCATAGGAGGTTCGTAAAGATGAAAATAATGGAGTTTTTAAACGAAAAGGCGATCTCTGCCGACCTGAAAGCAACGACAAAAGAAGGTGTAATCAGAGAATTAATCGAGCTTCTTGTCGATGCGCAGGCAATAAAGGATAAAGAGCGGCTTGTGAAAGTTTTACTTGAACGTGAAGCCTTAGGCTCGACCGGCATCGGGCAGGGAGTGGCTATCCCGCACGGAAAGTCCGAAAGCGTAAAGGAATTAGTCGCCGCTTTCGGGGTATCACAAAAAGGCGTAAATTTTGATTCTCTTGACGGAGAACCGGTTTACATCTTTTTTCTTCTTGTCGCATCGGAAGATTCGGCGGGGCCGCACTTAAAAGCCCTTGCCCGAATTTCGCGGCTTTTGAAAGATAAATATTTCCGGGATACGCTGCGCTCGGCGAAGGATGAAAAGACGCTTTTGAAGGTTATTAAACAAGAAGACTCGAAAAAGTAATCAGGTGTGATGAGAATTCTCAAGTGGCTATATCCGGGAATGAAAGTAAAGCGCTGGATACTTTTGAGCGCCGCGGGAATTGCTTTAATTGTTTTTGGTACGGTTCAAGGAGTTGCGGAATTTAAAAAGCAGGGAATTTCAGTTGTCGGGGGTTTCTTAGTATTAACCGGGATAATTTTAATTTTTGCCGGAATAAAAAGAATGCTGAAATCGTTTATTACGGTTTTCATGCCGTTGTACCGCGAAAAAGAACTCGTAGATATTGTGTATAAAAAAAGGCAGCTTAGCCGCGGGCCGAAAATCGTTGTTATCGGCGGCGGCACCGGATTATCCGTTCTTTTACAGGGATTAAAAAAGTACACTTCTAATTTAACGGCGATTGTCACCGTAGCGGATGACGGAGGCAGTTCCGGGCGTTTGAGCCAGCAATTTGACATATTGCCGCCGGGGGATATCCGCAACTGCCTTGTTGCGCTTGCCGACGCGGAACCGCTGATGCGCGATTTGTTTCAGTTTCGTTTCCAGGAAGGCACGGAATTAGCCGGTCATAATTTCGGTAATCTTTTTATTACCGTAATGACAAAATTGGTGGGTGATTTTGATAAGGCAATCAAGGAATCCAGTAAGGTATTGGCGATTAGGGGGCAGGTTATTCCATCGACATTGAAAAGAGTAAATTTACTGGCGGAACATCTTGACGGTACGAACACCTACGGAGAAACAAGGATATCAAAAAGCACAAGCCCGATTAATCGCGTACATCTTATCCCGGAAAATTGTTTGCCCACGGATGATGCGCTTGAGGCGATAATGAATGCTGAGGCAATCATTTTAGGGCCCGGCAGTTTGTATACGAGCGTGCTGCCGAATTTGCTGATAAAAAACATACCGGAAGCGATAGAAACATCATCCGCGTTAAAAATCTACATCTGTAATGTTATGACACAGTCGGGAGAAACCGATAACTATACGGCTTATGACCACTTGAAGGCAATCCAGGATCATACTAAACGAAGAATCGTTGATTATTGTGTGGTAAATACGGGTAAAGTGCCTGAGGAGTTTTTAGAAAAATACAAAAAAGAAAATGCTTCTCCCGTAAAAGCGGATATCCAGAAAATCAAGGAAGCGGGAATTAAGGTTATTGCCGATAATGTCATAAGCACACAGGATCATGTGCGGCATAACTCGGAAGAGATTGCTAAAAGTATAATTAACCTTGTGCTGGAGCTTAAATATAAGGGAACTATGTTTGTTTGAGCCGACAGGAGAAAAGATGGACAATGTATTTAAAAGCGTGACCAGGCATGTGACAATTAAAAATAAAACAGGTTTACATGCCCGACCGGCAGCAATTTTTGTCCAGGTCGCGAATAAGTTTGATAGTGAAATAACGGTTAAAAAAGGCAGGCAAAAAGTCAACGGCAAGTCGATTATGGGCATATTGATGCTTGCCGCCGGCCAGGGGCAGGAAGTAGTGATTTCCGCGGAAGGGCCGGACGCGGATGTGGCTATAGTTGAACTCGAAAAAATACTATTAAATAGCGATGAAGCAGAAACAGTTGGATAAAAAAGTTATTAAAGGAATAGCCGTATCTCCGGGTATCGGTATCGGTCGTGTGTTTATATGGGATAGCGAGGAATACACGATTAGCCGGCACGTTCTGCCTGAAAATAAGCTTCCGCTTGAGATTACACGGTTCGAAGAAGCTTTGATAAAAACCCGCACGGAAATTCTTGAAATCCAGAAAAAAATCGCTAAAGAAATGGGCGTCGAACATGCGGAAATTTTTGACGCGCATCTGCTTGTCTTAGAAGACCGTATGCTTATTGAGGAGGTAATCAATAAGATAAAAAAAGAAAAGATCAATGTTGAATATGCTTTTGTTATTGTGCTGAAAAAATACACTAATATATTTCTTAAAATGGATGATGAGTATCTTCGGGAACGCCTTGTTGATATTCAGGATGTAGGCAAACGAATTATACGAAATCTGTTGGGAAAACAAAAGCAGGGGTTCTTTGAATTGGATGAAAAGGTGGTAATTGTTGCCACTAACCTTTCTCCTTCCGATACGGCGCAGATGCATAAAGAGAAGGTAATCGGTTTTGCGACGGATATGGGGGCAAGGACATCGCATACGGCTATCCTGGCCCGTTCCCTGGAAATACCTGCGGTCGTAGGTCTTAAAACTCTTACGCCCGCAGTTAAAAACGGCGATATTATTATTATCGACGGAAATAACGGAAACGTTATTATAAATCCGCCGCGGCCGATAATCCGGAAATACCAGATAGAAAAGAAGAAATTTCTTGATTTTGAAAAGGGCTTTTCTCGTTTTAAAACACTACCGGCTGTTACCAAGGACGGCCATCCTGTCGTGATTGGAGCGAATATCGAGTTTCCGGAAGAGCTTGCTTCGGTAATAGATCATGGAGCTCAAGGCATTGGTTTGTACCGCACGGAATATATGTATCTAAACCGGACGGACTTGCCTACGGAAGAAGAGCATTTTCTCGCATACAAAAAAGTTGCGCAGTGTATGAAAAAGAATACCGTGGTTATCAGGACTATGGATATCGGAGGAGATAAATTTCTTTCGCATTTAAACCTGCCGATGGAAATGAATCCGCTAATGGGGATTCGGGCGATTAGGTTTTGTCTTGCGCAGCCGGAAATTTTCAAAACGCAATTAAGGGGAATTTTACGTGCAAGTGTATATGGAAATCTTAAGATCATGTATCCGATGATTTCCGGTATAGATGAACTGCGCAAGGCAAACGAGATATTGGATGAAGTCAAACAGGAATTAAGGCGGAAGCGTATTCCTTTTAATAAGGATATCGAGGTCGGAATAATGATCGAGGTTCCTTCTGCGGCTTTAATTGCGGATATCCTGGCAAAAGAAGTTTCTTTTTTTAGCATAGGGACGAATGATTTAATCCAATATGCCTTGGCTGTAGACAGAGTTAACGAAAAAATAGCATATCTTTATGAACCGGCCCATCCTGCCATACTGCGCTTAATCAAATCAATTATAGATATCGGGCATAGTGAGGGGCTATGGGTAGGCATGTGCGGAGAAATGGCCTCGGAACCGGTATTTGTATTGATTTTGCTGGGAATGGGGCTTGATGAGTTTAGCGCAAGCGCTGTTTCCGTACCGGAAATTAAAAAGGTTATACGTTCCGTGACACTGGAGCAGTCGCAGGAAGTCGCGGCTGAGGTGCTTACCCTGCAGTCAGGGAGGGAAATCCTCGAACATGCGAATGCCAGGCTGAAGGCTCTGATTATCGATAACAAAAAATAATAATTACCAGTCAGGTGACGATGAAAGCCTTAATTCTAGCTGCCGGATATGCGACGCGATTGTATCCTTTGACAAAACATTGGCCGAAACCGCTGCTTTTGGTAAAAGAGAAACCGATTATCTCGCACATTGCGGAGAAAATTGACAATTTAAACGGAATAGATGAAATTATTGTAATTACCAATAATAAATTTTTTCACTATTTCGAAGAATGGGCCGGGCATTTCACGTTTAAAACAAAAATTTCGGTTCTTAATGATAAAACTACCTCGGAAAAAGACCGTCTGGGAGCTATCGGTGATATCAATTTTGTGCTTAATAACCATGCGGTTGATGATGATTTGTTAATCGTGGGAGGTGATAATCTTTTTTCTTTTGATTTAAAAAAGTTTGTCGCTTTCGCCAAAAATAAGAACAATGATTGTACCGTAGGGGTCTATAATATTAAAGACCCTTCACTGGTCAAGCATTACGGGGTGGTTACCCTTGATGATGAAAACAGGATTATTCGTTTTCAAGAGAAACCGGAATACAGTGATTCCACGCTTATTTCGATGTGCATTTATTATTTTCCCAGGAAGAGCCTTGAATCTGTGCGTGAATACGTGCGGAAAAAAGACTGTCATGATACTTCGGGTGATTATATAAGTTGGCTGCATAAAGAAAAAAATGTGTTTGGGTATGAATTTGAAGGGGTATGGTATGATATCGGGGATATTATTACTTTTTATCACGCAAGTGTAACGTTTAAAGAATAAGGGAAAGGAGCCAAGAGAATGGGACGTTCATATTTTATGACATCGGAATCGGTAGCATGCGGCCATCCGGACAAGCTTTGTGACCAGGTATCGGATGCGGTACTTGATGAATTACTAAAACAGGATCCCTATAGCCGTGTAGCGTGCGAAACATATGTGACGATGGGGCTGATTATTGTTGGAGGAGAAATCTCGACAAAAGGGTTTGTGAATGTGCATGATTTGGTAAGACGGGTGGTTAAGGGTATCGGCTATACGAACCCGCAGTACGGCTTTGATTATCATACCTGCGCGGTACTTAACGCGATTAACAGCCAGTCTCCGGATATTGCCATGGGTGTTGATACCGGCGGAGCAGGCGACCAGGGAATGATGACCGGATTTGCCTGCAAAGAAACACCGGAGCTTATGCCCTTGCCGCTGATGCTTGCGCATAAATTAGTCAAAAAAATGAAGGAAGTTCGCGAGAAAAAAGCGCTTGATTATCTGGGCCCCGACGGCAAGGCTCAGGTTACGGTTTATTATGAGAACGGCAAACCGAAAAAAGTAACGTCGGTTGTGCTTGCCTGCCAGCATACCGATAAGATATTGAATGCTTCAAAGACACATATAACCGATAAGGCGCGGCGTGAAATTATTGCGGCGATTGCTGAGCCCGTGCTGAAAAAATGGATCGATAAGTCTACGGAATTTTATATCAATCAGACAGGCAAGTTTACTATTGGCGGACCGCAGTCGGATACGGGAATGACCGGCAGAAAGATTATTGTTGATACTTACGGCGGATTTGCCCCCGTTGGCGGCGGTGCTTTTTCCGGTAAGGATCCGACCAAGGTTGACCGCTCTGCCGCGTATATGGGGCGTTATATTGCGAAAAACATTGTTGCCGCCGGCCTGGCGGATAGATGTTATCTCCAGGTGGCCTATTGTATAGGAAAGAAAGAACCGGTTTCTGTTTTTATCGACACTTATGGAACGGGAACCGTTTCCGATGAAGAAATCGCAAGGTTGGTTACGAAACATTTCCCGCTTTATCCGCAGGAAATAATTAAGGAACTTGACTTGTTAAAGCCGATTTATGAGGCCACTGCCTGTCACGGACATTTCGGCAGAGAGGAAAAAGGTTTTACCTGGGAAAAGACGGATAAAGCTGAAATCCTGAAGAAGGCGGCTAAAAATGCCTAAGGCCGCAGAAGACTTTAAAATAAAGGATATCGGACTTGCGGAGTTTGGCCGCAAGGAAATAGAAATAGCCGAGCATGAAATGCCGGGGCTTATGTCGATCAGAAAAAAATATGCTCCGTCCAAACCTCTTTCCGGGGTACGCATTATGGGTTCGCTGCACATGACGATTCAAACCGCGGTGCTGATAGAGACGCTTACCGCCTTAGGCGCGGATGTACGCTGGGCCAGCTGCAATATCTTTTCAACCCAGGACCACGCGGCAGCGGCAATTGCTCAGGCCGGAGTGCCTGTATTTGCCTGGAAAGGGGAAACGTTAGATGAATTCTGGTGGGCTACGGAGCAGGCCTTGACATTCCCTTCCGGAAAGGGACCGCAGCTGATTGTCGATGACGGCGGTGACGCTACCTTAATAATGCATTTGGGCGCTGCGGCAGAAGCCAATCCGGCAGTGCTTGATAAAAAAACCTCCGGAGCTGATGAAGCGGTACTGCTTAGGTTATTGAAAGAGACTTTAAAGTCAAATCCCAAAAAATGGACGGCAATGGTAAAGGAATGGAAGGGTGTTTCCGAGGAAACGACCACCGGTGTACACCGCTTATATCAGCTCATGGAAAGAGGTGAATTGCTGGTACCGGCGATAAATGTCAATGATTCCGTTACCAAATCAAAGTTCGATAATTTATACGGCTGCCGGGAATCGCTTGCCGACGGACTTAAGCGGTCTACGGATGTGATGATTGCCGGAAAAGTAGCGGTGGTTTGCGGTTATGGCGATGTCGGGAAAGGCTCCAGCCAATCATTATGCGGTTTCGGAGCACGGGTTATGGTCACGGAAATTGACCCGGTTTGCGCCTTGCAGGCGGCGATGGAAGGTTATCAGGTCACGACGATTGAAGAAACGCTTGGTAAAGCCGATATCTATGTTACGGCAACCGGAAATAAGGATGTAATTAGAATTGAACATATGGAAAAAATGAAGGATCAGGCAATTGTTTGCAACATCGGACATTTTGACAATGAAATACAGGTGGCGGCATTGGAACAATACCCTGGTATTAAAAGGGTAAATATAAAATCTCAGGTAGATAAATTTATTTTTCCCGATGGAAAGGCGATTTATCTGCTTGCGGAAGGAAGACTCGTAAATCTCGGCTGCGCAACCGGGCATCCTTCTTTTGTTATGTCCAATTCATTCACGAATCAGGTACTGGCTCAACTTGACCTCTGGAAAAACAAAGACAGTTACGAGCGTAAGGTTTACCGTTTGCCTAAATACCTTGATGAGGAAGTAGCCCGATTGCATCTGGAAAAAATCGGCGTTAAACTGACTAAGCTTACGCAGGAACAATCTGAATACTTGGGGATTCCGGTGGAAGGGCCGTATAAAGCGGAACATTATCGATATTGAGCTATTTTTAAGGAGGAAATTGATGACATCATATAAGGAACTTGGTTTTGTGAACACGCGGGAAATGTTTAAAAGCGCGATAAATGGCGGCTATGCCGTTCCCGCTTATAATTTTAATAATATGGAACAAATTCAGGCGATAATTATTGCCTGTGTGGAAACGCAGTCGCCGGTAATCCTGCAGGTTTCCAGCGGCGCGCGCAAATATGCGAATCAGACACTGTTAAAATATATGGCACAGGGTGCGGTAGAGATGATGAAGGACTATGCCCGGGAAAAGAAGCTTAAAGAAATCCCGATTGTTTTACATCTTGACCATGGCGATACCTTTGAGTTATGTAAATCATGCATCGAAACAGGCTTTTCCTCGGTGATGATTGACGGTTCGCACCATTCGTTTCAAAAAAACGTTGAGCTTACAAAAAAAGTTGTTGAGTTTGCCCATCAGTATGATGTTACCGTAGAGGGAGAACTCGGCGTTTTGGCCGGTATTGAAGATGAGGTTTCCGCGGAATCATCCACTTATACGCATCCGGAAGAAGTAATCGAATTTGTGAAAAATACGGGGGTTGATTCTTTGGCCATCTCGATTGGAACTTCGCACGGCGCGAATAAATTTAAGCCGGAACAATGCACAAAGAATGCCGACGGCATTCTTGTTCCGCCGGAGCTTCGTTTTGATATTCTGGAAGAGATTGAGAAACGGATACCGGGTTTTCCTATTGTGCTGCACGGCTCTTCATCCGTACCCGTGGAAGCGATAAAGATTATTAATGCCAACGGCGGTGCGCTTAAGGATTCCATTGGCATTCCCGAGGAACAAATCCGTAACGCGACAAAGTCAGCGGTCTGCAAAGTAAATATCGATTCCGACGGCAGGCTCTGGATGACAGCCGCGATAAGAAAATACTTCAGCGAAAAACCCGCGGACTTTGACCCGCGTAAATATTTAGGCCCGGCGCGTGATGCCTTGATTGCTATGTACAAACACAAGAATGAGGCGGTGCTCGGTTCGGCGGGGAAGGCGTAAGGCGATATTATTGAGGAAGCGCCAAAGGCTATTTGCGCAAATATTAAACCCTTTAAGAATATTAGCGGCTAAGAGACTGAAGGTTTTGCCGCAGCCGGTACGGCGGTTTCGGTTGCTGCAGAATATCCTGCGGCCGCGGATGATCTTTTCTCCATAGACTGTCGCGTTATATCCGCGTAAGTATCCATGCAGGATAAGAGAACCGGTTGATTTACAATGCGGACAGGGTGTTTGCTTTAGCCGGAAATAAAAGCGTTGAAAATCTTCGCCGCAGCTGTAGAAGCGTTTGATTTTGAACCGCAAAAAAATACTCCTTTTGTTGAAAAGAAGTATTTTACCAAATTACCGCCGTATAAACATTAAAACTTTTTGATGAGAATTTAACAATATTTACGATATAATGCGACCAGAGTTTGGAAAAGCACAATTAGTAGAGAAAGAGAGTTATTTTGCCGCTTCATCTTGTTTAAAGATTTAAGGTTGTTGGCAATCTAACCACAGATTCCACAGATTCTCACAGATAAAAGCAAAATATTTTCTAATATTTGTTAAATCATTCATCTGTGCTATTTGTGTTATCTGTGGTGAAAATAGAGAAAAAAGGCCAGGAGCTATTTTTTTATTGATTCGATAAGGCCGATACCGATGAAGAGAAAGATAATGTTTGTCAGCCAGGCGGCAAGCATGGGCGGTATGGAGCCGATTTTGCCTAAGGAAAGACATACAGCGTTAATTCCCCAGTAGCTGAAGCTTATAACAATGCTGGTCGTAATCCCCAGGAAGAGATTTTCGCTGCGGCTGCGTGTCAACGTAAACGGGACGGCAAAAAATATGATTATGAAATTCGCCAGGGGATAGGCAAGTTTGCTGTAAAAAGTTACCAGCTCCTTATCCGCCTTAAACCCGCTGTTTATTAGTCTTCGCGCGTATTTCTTAAGCTGCCAATAGCTCATTAACTCCGGCTGCAGATTGGCATGTTCGATATCTTTGGGTTTTTCGTCCATAAGAATGACTTTCTCCGCGTAATGTGCCGGTTCGCTTTTCAGTTTGCCGTTTTCATATTCCGATATGATGCAGTCATAAAATATCCAGAAACCTTCTACCCATTGGGCGCGTTTTGCCGCGATTTGCTTTGAGATCTGATTAGCCGCGTCACTTTCGGATATAATGATATTGTTTAGCTGCTGCCGTTTTACATCATAGCTATTGATGACAAATATACGGTTATGACTTCCGTAAAGGGTGATATCTTTCATTATCTTGTTTTTTTCCTTGTCGGCGGAAGGCTTAAAATATTCCTCTTTAAGGTTAACCGAATGCAGATATGATTCGGGTTTTACAAGCTCGTTAACCGCAAAACTGGCGACACTCATGATGATTCCAAAGGTAAGGAATATCCAGACAATGCTCCATAAGTTGATTCCAATGGCTTTAATCGCCATGATTTCATTATGGCGGTTTAATGAACTTAAGGTGAAGATCGTGGCCAGAATGATGATTATCGGCGAAATATTCACAAAAATAAACGGGGTGAGGGAGAAATAATAGTCGCATAATACGAATAACGGAACTTTGGCTTTGACAATTTCATCCAGATGGTCGAAAAGATCGATTATCCAGAAAAGCGAGATAAAAAGCACAAAACAGCCGATTAACGGTTTCAGGAATTCGCCGAGCACATATTCTTTTATTATCTTCATAAGCTATTCTTCCAGAACTTTAATGCTTAGTATCAAGCCGATTATCAGAAAGAAGATATTCGGCAGCCAGGCTCCGATAACCGGGCTTAATTTGTTCCTTAACGCCAGGCTTTCGCCGAGCGCCATAAACAGGTAATAAAACAGACAGATGATCAGGCTTAGGGCAACTCCAAAAGAGCGTTCTCTTCTTTTTATGCGTATCGCCAACGGCATTCCGATAAGCACAAAAATAAGGCTGCTGAACGACAAAGAAAATTTCCTGTAAAGGCCGACCAATAACGGGCGTTCGTCTATTTTAAGCATACGCATTACTTCAATTTCGCGTTCAATTTCACGGATCGTCATATCCGCGATTTTTTTGTTAAGCTGTTCGATTCCCCGGTTATTTTGCAGATTAAGCGTGAAATTGTAGTTTTTGAAATTTAACTTGTAAAAAAACTCCGGGTCGTCAAAACTCGGCTCATCTGCGCTGCCGTTTTTAAGCACAAGCTTTATCGCGTTTTTTTCCGGAATAGAGATGAATTCTCCTTTTTCCGCGATAATTGTTCTTGTCGGCTTTCCGGTTTGCGGCTGATAAATACGCACGTCCTCCAGGTAATCTCCTTGTATCCGGTAAATGAATATAATGTAGTCTTTAAAGGCCTTGATAAATGTCTTTTCTTCCAGATAGGCGGTAGGTTTTTTGATGCCAATCTCCTGCAGCGTTGTACGCATGCGATAATGCGCCTGAGGAATAAGCGAATCGTTAAAATATAGACAGGTAAGGCTGAATAATATCCCGATGAGCAGAAGTACAAACAAAAAAGGGTAAAGGCTTATGCCGCTGGCGCGAATCGCCGTAATTTCGTTTTCATAGGCCATTCTTCCGAAACTCAAAAGGGAGGCGGAAAGTATAGATATCGGTATGGAGAAGACAAGCAGGCTGGGCAGAAGATAAAGAAACAATTTCAGGACAACAAAACCTTCTACGCCTTTCGTTATTATCAATTCAACAAGCTTGATGATGTTTCCCATAACAAGCACAAAACTGATAACAATCAGGGAAAGGAGGAACAAAGAGAACCACTCTTTTATAACGTGATTTTTAAGTATTCTCATAGTTAACGTGCCATTGATACCGCAATTACCTTGTAAGCGCCGGCTTGTTTTAATGTTTTAGCGCACTCGTTTAAGGTTGCGCCTGTGGTGAAGATATCGTCTACCAATAATACTGATTTTCCCTTAAACTCCGCCGGATTTTCACAGCGGAATGCTCCGGCGACATTTTTAAAACGCTTTTCAGCCGGCAGTGAAAACTGAGACAGGGTTTTCCTGCTCCGCCGTAAATTATTACGGGAATATCCGATCCCAAACCTATCCGCCAGATATTCAACAAAGATCATTGCCTGGTTAAAACCGCGTTCCCGCATTTTATGCTTATGCAGGGGCACAGCGGTTATAATGTCGATTTCTTTTAATGCTATATGATTTTGCAGAAAATCAGCCATTCTTTGCGCAAGGCTGATTCCTAATTTTGCCTTTCTTTTGTATTTTACAAGATGAATCGCCAGTCTTACCAATCCATCATACCGGCATACGCATAAAGCCCGGTTAAAATAATAGCTGCTTTTACGGCATTCCGGGCAATCTCGGCGATGGTTCAGGGCACTATTTAAAGGCATCCCGCATCTTAGGCACAACGGAGATATGTTTGTTTTAATAGTCTTTAGACAATTTTTGCAAATTCCGCATTCGCGTAAAGAATCCAGGCTTTTTGAACATGCCGCGCAAAAAGCCGGATAAATAATATCTAAAGTGCGGTACCAGTATTTTTTAATTATTGGAATAAGCTTTAATTTCTGATTTTTGTCTAGACATTTCATAAACATTCTCTCTGAGAGAATAAATGCTTATAAAGAATACGGTTTAAACAGGTTTTTACCCCGTTAGAGAAATCCACGGACTTTAGTCAGTAGTTATCATCTTATAAAGCTAACGGTGGTTTAAAGCAGCGCATACCGTTGACAACGAAGTGTTCTCTAACGGGGTTTACTATAGCATAAATCAGGTTTTTTTTCAAAGCATATCCTTAACCGGGCTGCAAGCCACAGGCTACAAGTAAATACTAAATGACAAATACACACATTGTTGTTCTCTACGGTATACGCAAAGAGACCAGCCATAAGCGGCTGGTCTCTGAAAAACAGCAAACAAAAAGTATTATTTTTAGAAACTTGGTTCAATACAAAAAGCCTTAAATTTTTGTGAGCGTTTCAGTCCGCCGATAAAGAACATCAGATTGGTCATGTATTTCATTCTGCACCAGGTGAAAAAGTGCTTATGCGGCTTCATTAATAAACATACGTCGAAATAACGGCGTACGTAATATAGCGTGAGCAGAGCGGATATTACAGCCAGCCACAAAGAAATATTAACGCCAATGCCCAGCGCGAAAAGTACAATACCGATAACCGCCAGTAACCCGGTTATATGCATGATATGAAAGTTACCGATATAAATAAAACCTTTCACGGGAAAAGGCAGGGAAATCAGCGGCAGATTGGGCCAGGCGCCGAAAATCTGGAATACGATATCAAGTTTCTGGCCGGCATGTTTAGCCAGCAGCGGTGCGTGCGCCATGCCGTAGGTTACCCAAACCTTTTTCAGGGCAGGGAAATTGGCCCGGTGCATGTGATCAACCTTGGCCTTTGGCTCGAAATAAAGCTTCCAGCCGTGGTTTTGAATCTGCAGGCCGAACTCCATGTCTTCACCGGTCGGCTCTTCCCAAAACCGCGCCTTTGCCTCGTCAATGGCGGTTTTACGATATGCCGCGTTCGCGGTCACAAAAAAATAAGCGCGGTGCCCGGCAATCTGCGTCGGGGAGCGGTCGGTCAACGCGGGGAAATACCCCTCTTTTATCGTAAATCCGTAACGCGGCGCGACCATGTTAAACCGGAAATGCTCGCAATAAAGCTCGGTGAGGTTATCGGGGTCAACGCGCAGGGTATAAATTTCTCCGCCGACGATTCCAATCCTGGGGTCTTTTTCAAAAACATTAAGCATATCGGTAATCCACGTTTCACAGGGAGCGCAATCACCGTCCGTAAAGAAGATGAATTCGCCTTTTACGGCTTCCAGCGCCTTATTGCGCGCGTAGCCGGGAGAAGGGCAGTTGAGAACCTCGACGAGCTTAATGAACGGCTGTTTTTTTTGCCACTGTTTGATGACCGCAAGCGTCTTATCCGTACTGCCGCCGTCGGCGATAACCATTTCCATTTTATCGCGCGGGTATTTCACGTTAAGAATGTATTCGAAGGTTTTCTCAAGCGTGCGTTCCGCATTGCGTACCGGGATGATAATCGAAATAAACGGCGTTTTTTCCACGGGTTTTCCTCCTTTGCTTTACGGATAAAATAAAAGTCACAAACTGATTTATTATAAGATGCTTGTTTACATTATGTCAAGAAATAATGATGTGTTAAAAAACAAAAGCCGCGAAATTTATTTCACGGCTTTTGCTGTTCTTTAAACTAAAGCCTTTCCGTTAAAAATCCGGCGAGAGAAAAATCGTAATCAAGGCCTTCTTAGCCGTAACGGCAATCGCGGTTGTTCCGTTTGTCGTGCCGGTTATATCATTGATGAGCGAATTTGCGCCGCCGGTGCTATTGAACAGCTTATCATAGAATGCCTTTTCCGCGAGCTTCATTGCCTCCATGGCCCCGGCCTTATCATTAAAATCTATGCCGCTAAAAGAATTCCAGCGTGTAAACTCCGCTACCTGGATATCCTCTCTTAGGCCTTCCAGAGCCGCCCACATCTGTGAACCGGAATCACCCGGGAATATGGCGGTATAATCCCTTCTGCCGGTTGTCCAGATTCCTGCGTTGGATAGACATGACTGCTGGTCCCAGTATTGCGTGTTGCTGCATTGTCCCATCCATTGCATCATTGAGGGAACGCTCGTGTCGTCGCGGGCATAGCTTAAAGACCCGCCGGCGGTGATCAGATCCGCGAGCCAGCTTACGGAGACAACCTGCATGATCGACCAGTTTACCGCGTTGCCGCTGGAGTTATAAAATTTAAACCTGCTGGCCGGAAGATATTGATCCATCTGCGTATCATTGTACCACAATGCCTGTTTCAAGCTTGCCCTTAAACTCACTATGCGCGCATCCGTTGCCTGACAGTCGGTCATGAACTGATTAAAAGCCGCTTCCATAGCGGTGTTCATTTCGTTATTCTTTTCATTAACCACATCCGCGTCCGGCATCTCGTCGCCCATAACATTTTTTTCAAAATTCTGGAAATTCTGCTGCATCGTGTTCATCAGCGTGTTTGCCGCGGTAGTATATTGATTTATCTCCGCGGTTGAGGCACCTAGGGCAGTAAGGGCATTGGTATATTTTTTCAAAAAATTATCCGCTCTAAGCTTTTGCAGGCCGCGGCTGATTACACTGTCCATAGCCCCTGCTGTACTTGTCCGAACAGAGCCGCTGTTAACCGCCTGGGTTATAAGCGGGCAAACGATCGCGCCCAGATCGTTAAAGGCCATGATCAGCCACTCGACCTTCATTCCGGCATCGTTTGTCGCATTTACAAGGTATTCGAAGATCTTTGCCGCGGCTTCGCCTCTTTTTTCCTTTTCCGCGTCCGCGCCGCTGCTAAAATACTGGTCTACGGAATCCTTGTAAAGCGATGTCAGATTGGTAAAATTAGTAACCAGATTACTCCTTAAGCTCGTGAGCATTGCGCTGGTCGCGCCCTGGTCTCTTAAGGAGGCCTCAAAACCGGTTGTTAAACCGGTCCCGTCCGTACCTTTAATACCTTTAATGCAAAACTGCGCCATTTGTGTAATTTCGCTCGTACTTACGTCCGCGGAACGTATCATCATAAATCCGAAGAAGGCCAGAAGCGGGTCATCCGTGCCGGCATTTTGAAACGCGCTGAGAAATGCCTTGGTCTGGTTATCGGTTATCGGTGATACTCCCAGACTCAGGGTTGAGCCGGGCGCAGGGGCAGGTACGATAGAGCGCCGGACAGTAGTACCGCTGCTGTTCTTGATCGTAACCACCAAAAAATTATAACTGCTGCTGGTAGGAATACCGCTCAAAGAAAAAGAAAGCTTTCCGTTACTGCCGGCAATGGCCGTGGTGTTCAGGCCAAGGCTGTTATTATTGGCAGTGGAGGTAACCGTTCCGATGCTCTTTACGGCTTCAACATTGATTTGATATTCAGCACCGACAAGCAAGTCGGTAGACGCTAAAACACTCTTTGCCGCAAATAATATGACAATCGCCGTTACGGCAACGACCGCGGCAACTGCTTTTGAATTAATTCTCGTTATACTCACGATAATTTCTCCTTTTAATTAACAACGCAGGTCTTTTGGATTTTTATTACTTCGCACTGCCGCTGGCGCTGGATGTTGTCGTGCTGTCGCCGCTGGTACAGCCGGAAACAGCTATAGCGCAAGCGCCGGCAAAAATAAATACTACGGCAAGCACCAATTTAATTTTTTTCCGCCCCATCTTATATCACCTCCATCTTTTGTGATAATACTTTTCCCCCATAAGTAAAAACCTACCTGTTTTATTATAATTTTTTTATGAATTTTGTCAATCGGAATATTCAAAACAGCGAAACGATACGAATATTCGCGGGCTAAGACGTTGCATAAAATAAATATTGACAAAAAAACAGGTGAGTCGTATATTATTATACAAGAAGGAGTAATGTCCGATAATGACCGCCGATAATAATGTCTACATCACTACATTTTTTATCTCGTTGTCCGTGCATGCCGTAGTTTTACTACCGCTTCCTTCGCTGCATAGGCAGGTGAGGGAATCAACGCCGCAGATAGCGACAATGAATTATCTTTTGGTTAAATTGCCGGCAGCCATGCACGAGACCTATCACCAACAAGAACAAAGCATTGCACGTAATCGTCAAAAACAAACAGAAAAAAGCTCGCAAAAAAAACCGGTTTTAAAAACAACAAAACCTGCGGCGGCCTTAAAAGCGGAGCAATGTGTTGAAAACAAACAACCGCAGGAAAGAGAAAGCCTTGCCTCGGCGGCCGGCACAGAGAATAAACAGATAATCACCCGGAACAGTATTGCCGAAAAAGAATTGGCTAAAGATAAAACGTATATAAGTTATTATCAACTCATTAATCAACAATTGCGTCAGTCGGTAGTTTATCCGCAAAAATTTTCGGAAGGGGAGGTTGCCATATCTTTTGTGCTCGGTTCGGACGGAAGCTTGCGCAGTGTGGAGATTATGAACGATATAATTCCTGACGATTCATTGCGTGAGGCGGCAATCCAAATCGTAAAAAATGCCTCGCCTTTTCCGCCTTTCCCCGAGAGTCTGCAGAAGAGCCAGCTTACGTTTAATGTAGTTATTTGTTTCCGGGAGAGAACCTGAAAACATAACGCTGTGTAGACTCATGTACAAAAAACGGAATTACCGCAACCTAACTTTTAATGATGACCTGTTACGATATGAAGTTAGTTATTTTGAGAGTAATTTGTACATAAGTTCGAAGATAAATCTGGAAGATACAGCCGGATATTGGCTGGTATTTTATCATAATCAAATAAGCGCTTATATCGACAAAAATCCCTTGTTTGCAAAAACATTAGTGCCGATTGCGCCTGATCCCGGCGCTCCGGCGATTATTCGGGCGATGATTAAGGCTTCGGCTAAAGCCAATGTGGGGCCGATGGCCGCGGTTGCCGGTGCGATAGCGGAGTTTGTCGGTAGAAAACTGCTGCGTTACAGTTCCGACGTTATTGTTGAAAACGGCGGGGATATTTTTATCGCTTCACAAAAAGAACGAAGAATCGGTATTTTTGCCGGAATCGGCAATGTTTACAACAAGCTGGTGATTTCCATTCCAGCGCAGGATACGCCGTGCGGAATTTGCACTTCAAGCGGTAGGATAGGCCATTCCTTAAGTTTCGGCAACACAAGCGCTACGATAGTGTTATGCAAATCCGCGGTAACCGCGGATGCCTTTGCTACGGCAATCGGTAATCTGGTTAAACATCCCGAGGATATGCCGGCAGCTATTAATCAAGGGAGAAAAAATAAAGCTATTCGCGGGCTGCTGATAATAACCGATACACAGCTAGCTGGTTACGGTGCGATAAATCTTGATGTCCTTGACTCCTCGGCTCCCTCCTTCATGGTGGAGTAAGGAAGAATCGCGCAAAGCCGCGAAGAACGCAAAGACTAAATTAAACTTGGCGGACTTTGCGTCTTGGCGCGAGAAAAAAATAAATAGTCGGACAGATGTGCTGAGTGAACATCGAATGAGTGAACATCGAATCAGTGAACATCGAATGGGTTGACAAGCAGTATATGCATTGTTATAATATATTCACTTTGTTTTTTAGCCCCAAGCAAATAGCAGAGATAAATTTTTTCGGATAATTAATCGCCATAATCTATAATGAATTATTACACAGAGAAAGGATGGTAAAAGTGGCTCAAGTTCATGTTGGAAGAGGGGAACCCTTAGAAAAGGCACTGCGGATTTTCAAGAAAAAACTGGATCGGGAAGGCACGCTAAAAGAGATGAAAGCAAAAAAGCATTATGAAAAACCCAGTGAACGCAAAAAAAGAAAAGCCAAGAATGCGCGGATTGCCCGGCGGTAAATGTTTTCGTCATTACTTTTATTATGAAATACAAGAAGCGGTTTGTTTTATTTTGTACGGGATTTGTACTGCTGCTCGGATTCATTTCTTTAGGATACGCTGCCCAGTATGCGAATAATATTTCTCTAACCGGCTCCGCTAGAATCAAGAAGAATTTCCTAGCCAATGGCTTGGAAGCGCTCATTCAGGAAGACCACACACACAAACTGGTTGCTTTTGAGATTATCGTGAAAACCGGAAGTTTTCATGAAGGCAACCAATTGGGCTCAGGGCTGGCGCATCTCGTCGAACATATGCTTTTTAAAGGAACCCGGGAACGTAGCGTAGGCCGCATCGAGGACGAGGTTAAGTCTTTAGGCGGACAGATAAACGGCTATACGGCACATCAAATCACCGGTTATACACTGGTGCTGCCTTCTCAGTTCACGCGAGAAGGCCTCTTATTGCTTGCGGATATGATTCGTAACCCTCTTTTTGACGCAGAGGAGCTGGAAAAGGAAAAAGAAGTAATTTTAAGCGAAATAAGGATGAATCATGATGACCCGCAACGGTATCTGCAGCTGCTTCTCTGGCGTAATGCCTATTCAAGCGCTCCATACAACATCCCGGTTATCGGACTTGAACCGCTTTTTAAAAAACTTAACCGCGACGATGCGGTTGCTTTTCACAAAAAATGGTACATACCGAACAACATGATTATTTCGATTGCCGGTGATGTAGCCGCGGAAGAAATCATGGATGAGGTCTCAAGCGCTTTTTCCGGCATGTCGATGTCGGTTTTCCCCAAAAAGAGCCTGCCGCAGCCTTCTTTTTTGCAGGGACACACAGATTATAATGAGGAGTACGAGACAAAAACGACATATATGGATATTGCTTTCCCGGGAGTGCCGCTGACGCATCCGGATGCGGCGGTACTGGATGTTCTCGCCGTGATCCTCGCTCAGGGAGAGAGTTCCCGGTTGTACAAAGCGTTATATAAAGAAAAACAGTTGGTTTATGGGGTAAGCGCATATAATTATACCCCCGGTTTCCCCGGAATGTTTATAATTAAAACCATGCTCGATTTTGAAAACAAGCAGAAAGTGCTGGATGAGGTATTTACGCAAATACAACAATTGGCGGAGAACGGATTGACGGATGAAGAGCTTGAAAAAGCAAAGAATGTTTTTTTGCATGATTATTTAAGTTCTCAGGAAACCGTGGAATCAAAGGCGTTAACCATGGCCTGGGATGAGGCCTATGCGGGAAATCCTTATTTTTCCGAACAGTATCTGGATACGGCGGCACGGATTACCGTAAAGGATGTGCAAAGGTGCGTTAACGCATATTTAAAACAAAACCGCTTTGTGAGTGTGGCGCTTCGGCCGCCACAGAAAAAAGAAGAAAAAAATATTTTTAAAACCCCGGAGCCGCTAACTGCGGTTAAAGAACTAACGCTTAAGAACGGCGTGCGCCTGCTGCTGCGAAAGAATACCACGCAGCCGCTGGTAAGTATTCAGGTGTGTATGGAAGGCGGTACCCGCTGGGAAAACGAGGAAAATAACGGAACGTTCAATCTTTTGGCCCGTATGCTGCTGAAAGGCACTAAAAAAAGAGGGGCGGAAAAGATTGCGGCGGACATAGAGAATATGGGCGCAAGCCTGTCTCCTTTCAGCGGGGTAAACAGTTTTGGCCTGAGTTGTTCGCTTTTAAAAAAAGACGCGAGAAAAGGAATGGAGTTTATTTCGGAAATGCTGAATGATTCGATTTTTCCCGAAAAGGAATTAACCCTTGAGAAAAATCTGACCCTTAGAAAATTAGAAATACAGAGTGATAATATTTTCCAGGATACCTATAACCGCCTTAAAGCCGAACTCTTTAAAAGCTATCCTTACCGCTTAAATATTCTCGGCAGCCCGCAGTCAATCGCGGCAATCAGCGCTAAATACCTGAAGGAACAATACCGGTTTTTTTGCCGTCCGGATAATACGGTGGTTAGCGTATTCGGAGATTTTGATGAACAGGGAATAATTCGTCTGGCGGAAAAACTTTTCTCTCCCGGCCGGATGCCCAGGCAAAAAGAAGCGCCTGTTTTTCAGGAGCCCGGACGTAGCCGGCAGATGATTGTAAAAAATAAACGGGATAAAAAACAGGCGGTGTTTATGCTCGCCTTTCCCGGAACGGATATAAAGGACTCCGACCGGTATGTGCTGGAATTTCTCAATTATATCCTGACCGCGCCCGGCGGTGTTTTATATAAACGAATCCGGGAACAGCTCGGGGTATCCTACACATTGGGGGGGGACTATGTCAGCGGGCTCGATACAGGGTATTTTTTCGTTTATGCGGCGACAACCAAAGAGATGGTTGAGGCCGTCCGAAAATGTATTGCTGAAGAAATCGAAAAAATAAAGTCCGGAGAACTTGATGCGCGCATTATCGAAACAACCCGAAATTATATGCTCGGAAAAAGGCAGACAGAGCGTCAATCCAATGCTTCTTTGAGTTTTGCCTGTGCTTTGGATGAATTGTACGGCTTGGGGGCAAGGCATTATTTAACCGCGGATGAACAGATCTCCGCCGTTACCCGGGAGCGCCTCATAGATGCCGCACGAAAATACTTATTGAATGATAACAGCGTTATCGTAATAACCGAGGAATAATTTTCATGCTCAGCGTTTCTACTACCTGGAATGCCTTATGCTATGATAACGGCGGAATGATTTTAACCGAAATCAAATCGTTGGGAATCGATACTGTTGAGCTGGGATCTTCTTTGACAAAAAGACAGGTTGAAGATATTGTGCAATTCAAAAAGAACGGGTTTTGCTCGATAAGCAGCGTTCATAACTATTGCCCTGTGCCCGACGGTTTTGAATCGCGGATTTTTACGCCGGACTTTTTTTCCTTATCCAGCCCCGACGAGGCGCAGCGCTGCAAAGCCGTGGATTTAACCGTAAACACGATGCGGATCGCCCGGGAATCCGGCGCGCAGGCCGTTATTATCCATGCCGGCCGCGTGGAAATGGAACAAAGGACAAAAAAACTGATTGAACTTTATAAACAGGGCTGCAGTGAAACTCCGGCATATCTTAATCTGCTTTCCGAGATGAAAAAAGAGCGGGAAAATAAAAAAGCACCATATGTAGCCGCGATTCTGCGCAGCCTGGAAGCGCTTATACCGCAAGCAGCACAAATGGATATTAAACTATGCCTGGAAAACCGCTTTTATTACCGGGAGATCCCCTCTTTTAACGAAATCGGCCTGCTTTTAAATTACTTTAAGGGTGAAGATAATCTTTGTTACTGGCATGATGTCGGACATGCTCAGGTCGGAGAAAACCTGGGTTTCTATTGCCATCTTGATTTTCTTAAGCACTATGCGGAAAAAATGGCCGGAATACATTTACATGACGTTTCCGGCGCTAAGGACCATAAAGTTCCCGGAGAAGGCAGGTTTGATTTTAGAAGCTTGAAACCGTATCTAAAAACGAATACAATAATGGTGGTTGAGGTTCATCAGCCGGCAACTGTCGAAGCATTAAAGGCAGGGATAGGCTATCTTAAGTCTGCTCTGGGTATTTAGTAAGACCGGCTTTAAAGGGAAAATAAAAAATGATAAGAAAATCAGTTTGGGCAGGTGCGGGAAAATTTTATCCGGATAATCCGGATACTTTAAATAAATATCTGGGATCCGTTGTTAGCCGGGCCGGCAAAGAGAAAACCGATGCAAAGGCCGTAATAATGCCGCATGCCGGATATGTCTATTCCGGCGCCGTAGCCGGTAAGACGATCTCTCAGGTTAATGTCTATGATACGGTTATCATCCTGGGCCCTAATCATACCGGTTTCGGAAATCCTTACAGCCTGATGGCTTCCGGAACATGGAAAACCCCGCTGGGAGAAGTGAATATCGCGGAAGAGCTTGCCGGATTTCTTTTGAGAAATTCGGAATTAATCAAAAACGACGAACTTCCTCACTTGCAGGAGCATTCGATCGAAGTGGAGGTTCCCTTTTTACAATATCTGAATAAAAATATATCTATCGTACCTTTGATCATCGGCGACTATATTTCCCGGAATTTTGAATCCGTTGCGGATGATATCGCCCGGGCGGTTGTCAACTACAAGAAGCCCGTACTTATTGTCGCCAGTTCCGATATGACGCATTACGAACCGCTGGAATCGGCAAAAAGTAAGGATAAGGCGGCAATTGAGGCGATCTTAGAGATGAATCCGCAAAAATTGCTTGCGCGTATACGTGAACACAATATTACTATGTGCGGATTTGCTCCTGTGGCCGTGGCGCTTTATGCCGCTAAAAAACTCGGAGCGCAACAGGCGCGTCTTGTTGATTATCAGACCAGCGGGGACACTACGGGTGACTATTCAAGTGTCGTGGGATACGCTGGTATGGTTATCTTCTGAAAAAACAAAACCTGCGCTATTAATTTTGAAATGATATAAATAAAGGAAATACTCCGACTCATGAGAAGCGGTAAAATTCTCTTTGATAATTTTCCCGCATTCGTCGGAGTTAATTCACAGACGGCCTGAGGGCCTACAGGTCTGTTCATTAAGGAGGATGGTATGAGCGAAAAAAGAGTGGATGAAAGCTGGAAGGACAAGGTTGAAACGGAAAAAGAAACGGTTGTAAAAGAAACGGTTGTAAAAGAAACGGTTGTAAAAGAAACGGTTGTAAATGAAGATTCATCTTCGGCTTCACAGATGGAAGAGTTTCCTGAGCCGACTTTCTCGGTTTTTATATCAAGTTTGGCGATGCAGGCGCTGATCGCCCTGGGCGAGATTGAAAATCCGATTACAAACAAGAAAGAAACGGAGCCGGAGCAAGCGAAGTATTTAATCGATACGATTTCCATGATTCAGGAAAAGACTAAAAATAATCTCACGGAAGAAGAGGCAAAGATAATTGACCAGATTTTGTATGAGCTGCGAATGAAATATGTCGCCGGACTTAATAAAGGTTGAAACCATGCGCGGATAGCACTATAATTAATTACTTACGGAGGTAATCATGGAGAAGAAATCGGTTAAGACGGAAAAAGAAATAAAAAACGCGGAAAAAGAAACAAAAACTCAGGATATGCCGCAAAAGCTTAAGGCACTGGAGTTGGCTCTGGAACATATAGAGAAACAATTCGGAAAGGGGTCGATTATGAAGCTCGGGCAGGAATCAAAGATGAATATCGATGTGATTCCCACGGGCGCGTTGGCCTTGGATATTGCATTAGGAGTAGGCGGATTACCCAGAGGCAGAATTGTCGAGATCTTCGGGCCGGAGGCAAGTGGAAAAACAACATTAAGCCTGAGCACCGCGGCGCAGGCGCAGAAAACAGGCGGGGTTGCCGCTTTTATCGACGCGGAACATGCTTTTGATCCCTCCTATGCAAAGAAACTGGGCCTTAATTTGGATGATTTGCTTATTTCGCAGCCGGATACCGGGGAACAGGCCCTGGAGATTACCGAAACGCTGGTGCGCAGCAATGCCGTGGATATTATTATCATTGATTCCGTAGCGGCGTTGACGCCCCGGGCGGAAATCGAAGGTGATATGGGTGATTCCCATATGGGGCTGCAGGCGCGCCTTATGTCCCAGGCACTGAGGAA
>JAHIOQ010000047.1 GCA_018895275.1 Candidatus Omnitrophota bacterium | reverse complement strand
TAGCTTACTCATTCGTGGTCTTGAGACAGAGTGATCCGCATCCCAAAGCTGATGGTTTGCAAAAATATGTTTGTGCAAGAAGAAAAACCATCAACGGTCCACGGGATGCTTTTTTTAGGCCGTACAGTGTCTGGATTGGAACTGCTTCTGTTCTTAAATTGACAAAGACAGTCATTATGTGGTATGATTAATTGTTACGTAAGATATTTAAAAATATTACTTTAGAGGACAATGACAATCATGGGCAACCGGCTAATCTTAGTGTTTGGATTTATCACCCTCGTCTTTTTACTCATCATCATCAGCAATCATAGCATGTATCATTATCGGCATTCCCTGGATGACCAAAAAGAAATCGGACGCTTATTGGCCCAGTCCGTTTCAAGGTCGATTGACCTTAGTATGGTTGAGGGGCAGGCGCATAAAATAGGAGAAACGCTCAGGAATGTCTCCAGCATAGAGCATTTTAAATATGTCAATATAACCGATCCCCAAGGAGTAGTTAAGTTTAGCTCGGATTCCGTTTTTCTCGGAAAACTCTCTTCGTCCAATGTCGTTAATGAGTCTTTAACGCAAAAGAAGCCGGCAGACGGTTTTGAAGGTGAGGGGGATGATTATTTATTTGCGGTGGCGATTCCGATTACAAACAACGAATTATGCATGCCTTGCCATGATCAGGAGAAAGATATCCTCGGGGCTTTAAATGTAGGCCTGGATTGGGCTCCTGTGCATCGGAGTTTGCAGAAGCTTTTAAGGAGAGATGTTACGCTGTCTTTAATCTTTTATGTGCTTGTCCTTGTGCTTTCTTTTTTGTTTCAGAGATTGTATAACAACGCGCAGCGCGCGCATGAGCATTTTCAGCAGGCCCAGTCCCAGCTTATAAAGACGGAAAAAATGGCGGCAATCGGGCAGATGGCTGCGGCAATAAGCCATGATCTGCGCAATCCCCTGACCGGGATTAAGATGGCGACCTATTACCTGTCCACAAAGATCGATAAATCGGATGAAGAAATAAACAATATTTTAAAGGATATCGAACTGGAAATTGAGTATGCCAGCAACGTGGTTACGAATATTCTTACTTATTCGCGCCCGTCGGAATTGATTTATTCGCCGACGAATATTAATAAGCTTATTGAAGATACAATGCGTTTTGTCGCCTTGCAGAACAGGGACGCGCGCATTGCCGTTTTAAAAGATTATGACTCGAATGTCCCGGACATCTTCGTGGATAATAAGCAATTGAAGCAGGTTATCGTCAATGTTTTATCCAATTCTATTCAATCCATGCCCAAAGGCGGTAATCTGTTTTTGCAGACAAGAGTAAAGGAACAAGAGGTGGAAATAATTATTAGAGATACCGGAATCGGGATAGAAGAGAAGAATATGGAGCTGGTGTTTGCGCCTTTTTTTACGACAAAGGCAAAAGGCGTGGGTTTGGGGCTTTCCATCGCAAATAATATTATTAAAAAACATGGGGGAAGAACCGATGTTCGTAGTGTTGCCGGAGAAGGTACGACGTTTATAATATGTTTGCCGCTGCGTACGATAGCGTCGTCGGTGCGTGGGCTGGACCATAAGCTTGAGGTGTAGTCATGGAATATGAAGATATAAAACGTTTTCTGGAAGAATCGCAGCAGTTGAACGCTTTGATGGAAGAATTTCTCGAGTGCATCAAGAAGAACAAAGAAGTCGAGAAGTGCATCAAATGTACCGGGTTGATGGAAAACATCAAATCGAAACTAAAAGGCTTAAAGCAAAAGAATAAAGATATTATGAAGCTTGCGATGCGTTCTCTTCATTCGCAGCGGCTTGTGGCCATGGGGCAGATGGCCGCGGCAATCAGCCATGAATTACGTAATCCATTAAGCGGGATTAAAGTTGCCGCGGAATATTTAATGCGTAAACTTAAAGGCCAGCCCGATGCCTTGGATATCATCGTGAATATCCATAATGAGGTTATTTTTGCCAATAACATTATTACTAATATCCTTGAGCATGCGCGCATAAGCAAGCCTAATCTGGGGCGCGCAAGTTTAAAACGGCTTATTGAAGAAGCGCTTTTGACCATGGCGCAGCAGGGGTCTTTTAACAATATTGAGGTAAAGAAGGATATCTCCGATAACCTGCCGGTGCTGGATCTTGACGTGTTCCAGATGCGGCAGGTACTTATGAATTTGTTTATTAATGCCGCGGAAGCGATGATCGGCGGCGGTACACTGGATATAAATGCCTATTATGAAGGCGAAACAGTAACTCTGCAAATTAGTGATGACGGCTGCGGTATAGAAAAAAGCCATATCGATAAATTGTTTGAGCCGTTTTTTTCCACGAAAGTAAAAGGGATCGGTCTTGGCCTGGCTATCGCAAAGGAGATTATCGAAAATCACGGCGGAGAAATCAGCGTTGAGAGTAAATTGGGCAAGGGAGCAACCTTTACGATCGTATTGCCGGTAGCTAATAAGGAAACGGCGTAATCAATTTCTGGAAAAAAGATAAGATGATGAAAGAAGATAAAAAAGAACATACGGAAGCGGCCAGAATCCTGCTGGTTGATGATGAATCGGTAATCCGTGAAACCCTTTGTTTGATTTTAAAAGAAGAAGGGTACGCGGTTACTACGGCGAAAACCGGGGCGGAAGCGATTGCTTTGGCTAAAGAGGGATTTTTTGACGTGGCGGTTATTGATTTAAAGCTGCCGGATATGGAAGGCACTTATGTTTTGCATAACATCAAGGAGTCTAACCCGGCCATCTGTGCGATATTAATTACTGCTTATCCGACGACGGAATCAGCGATACGGGCGATACAGGAAGAAGCCTATGAATACATAACAAAGCCGTTTGACATCAGCCATGTCAAGCTGGTGATTAAACGCGGTATAGAAGAAAAACGGCTCGAACATGAGAACCGGATATTATTGGTGAGCCTGAAGAGTGAAAAGGAAAAGCTGGAAACGATATTGCAGATCGGCCATGCGATGAGTTCTATACTCAACCTTGATGAGCTGGCGAAATTTATTGTGGACAAAATAATCGATGTGCTGAAAGCTAAAATTTGCTCATTGATGCTGCTGGAAAACGGCGGCGAAGAGGAAGTTCTAAAGATTAAAGCCGCGGTAGGGCTCGATGAGCTTGTTATTAAAACAACATCGATAAAGCCGGGACAATCGATCAGCGGCTGGGTAGTCAAGTCCGGTGAGCCGGTTTTAGTCACGGACATCGAAAATGACTTAAAATTCGGCCGGGCCAATTTGCCTAAATATGAAACAAAATCATTATTGTGTATACCTTTGAAAGTAAAAGAAAAGGTTTTGGGAGTTATCAATGTCACGGATAAGACCATCCCGGGTCAGGAAAACATTTTTACTGAAGAGGACCGGCGTTTTCTGGGAATAATTTCCAGTTATGCGGCGATTGCGATTGAGAACGCGCAGTTATACGGTGAGGTTAAGAATTTGGCGGTTACCGACGGCCTTACCGGGTTATTTAACCACCGCTATTTTCAAACACATCTGACGGCTGAGGTAACCCGTGTCCAACGTTATCCGCGTCCGCTTTCGTTAATTATGTTTGACATTGATTCTTTTAAAGAGTTCAATGATACCTATGGGCATCCGATGGGAGATATCGTGCTTAATCAGGTAGCCAGAGCGATAAAGATTAATGTGCGCAAGGTCGATATTGCCTGCCGTTACGGCGGGGAGGAATTTGCCGTAATATTGCCGGAAACAAAACTAAAAGATTCTATATTAGTTGCGGAAAAGATCAGAAAAGCTGTTGCCGCGGCAAATTTTGAAACCGGCAGGGGCGGCAGCAGCAGGAAGAAAATGACGATAAGCGGAGGCGTAGCGCAGTTTGCTTCCGGGATGAAAAAAGAGGATCTGGTGCGTTGCGCCGATGAGGCGTTGTATAAGGCGAAAACCGGCGGAAAGAATCAAATTTGCGTCTATTCGTCTTAGCCTGTATATAGTATATGGAGAAAACCGGACAACTAAAACAGCGAATAAATAAAGTCAAAAATGCCGTGGCCGCGGCCGCGGTTCTCAGCGGAAGGCGTGCGGAAGATATCAGGGTTATTTGCGTTACGAAACAGGCAAAAATTGATGATATCGCCGAGGCGGTGCGGTCAGGCTTTTATGAAATTGGGGAAAACCGCATACAGGAAATTGAAAAGAAACGGATGCTGCTTGAATCCATGCTGCCGGCAGATGATTTTTCGCGGTTATATTGGCATATGATCGGCCATCTGCAAACGAATAAGGTTCAAAAGGCAGTGCGCATGGTGCATATGGTCCAATCCGTGGAAAATGTGCGGCTGGCGCAGATGCTGGATGCGCATGCCGCTAAGTTAGGAAAATCTATTGATATCCTGGTTCAGGTCAATATTTCCCGGGAAGAAACGAAGTTCGGAATTACCGCAGAATCTGCCCCTGCGTTTATAAACGAAATTATTTCCTTACGACATATTGTAATAAAAGGCCTGATGGGTATTGGTTCTTATGTGGAGGACGCGGAACGGACACGTCCCGGCTTTCGCCGCTTAAAATCTCTTTATGAACAGATAAACCAAACCTTGAAAAGCCGGGATGTACCGGTGATGACGGTTTTATCCATGGGCATGAGCAATGATTTTACGGTGGCAATTGAAGAAGGTTCGAACATGGTTCGTATCGGCAGGGCAATTTTTGGAGGATAAATGAAAACAATCAGCATAGGGATTATCGGTGCCGGTAATATGGGAGAAGCGATTATCAAAGGCCTCTGCCGCAAAAAAGGCTTCCGCTTAGGCGTTTATGAACAGAATAAAGCGCGGATGAATCTTATTGCGCGGCGCTATGCGGTAAAAAGAATAGGATTAGACCGATTGACAAAATCCGTCAATATCATTATTATTTGTGTAAAGCCACAAGACATCGATAACCTGCTTGTGGCTTTACGCGTTAATCTGCATGAACGGCAGGTGATTATCTCTATCGCCGCGGGTATAACCACGGCATTTATTGAACGCCGTATCGGAATAAGAATACCGGTGGCCAGGGTAATGCCGAATATGCCCGGATTAATCGGCAAAGGCGTTTCGGTCTATTGTTTGGGCAGATACGCGGGCAAGCCTGTGTCGCGTTCTGTTATGGCCATATTTTCTGTCATGGGCGAGACGCTGCAGCAGCCGGAAAAGAATATGGATGCGGTTACAGCCGTAAGCGGCAGCGGTCCGGGGTTTGCGGCGTATTTATTTGAAAGTATGATAGGTGCGGCAAAAAAGGCGGGGATAGACGCAAAAACCGCGCAGTTTCTTTGTCTAAAGACACTGGAGGGGACTTTAGCGTTTCTCAATGCTACGGGGGTATCTCCGGAGGAACTGGTGCGGAAAGTGGCTTCCAAAGGAGGGACTACGGAAGCCGGATTGGATGTTTTTAAAAATAAAAATATCGCTGCGATTGTAGGCCAGGCAATACAAGCGGCAGTGAAAAGAGCAAAGGAGTTAAGAAAATAACGGCCATGAAGACAGAAATAGATTATAAACAGACGATAAATCTTCCGAAAACGGATTTTCCCATGAAAGCGGATCTGCCGAAAAAAGAACCGCTCATATTGGAAGCATGGCAAAGACAGGCGATTTATGAAAAAATAATGGAGCATACCAGGCATTGCCCGCGTTACGTGCTGCATGACGGGCCGCCGTATGCCAACGGCAATATTCATATCGGCCACGCGTTAAATAAAATACTTAAAGACATGATCATTAAATATAAGACATTACAGGGATTTTGCGCGCCGTTTATTCCCGGCTGGGACTGCCACGGATTACCGGTTGAACTCCAGTTGTTTAAGGAATTGAAGAAGCGTAAAGATGAAGTAGCGCAGGTTGAATTCAGGGAAAAGGCGCATGATTTTGCCATGAAATTTGTCGAGATCCAACGCGAAGAGTTTAAGCGCCTGGGGATTTTCGGATATTGGGACACGCCTTATTTGACATTGTCGCATGAATATGAGGCCTCGATTATCCGTGCTTTCGGCGCGTTGGTACAAAACGGATATGTTTATAAGGGGACAAAGCCGGTTAATTGGTGCTGTCAGTGTGAAACCGCGCTTGCGGAAGCCGAGGTTGAATATGATAATCATGCTTCACCTTCTATTTTTGTAAAATTTCCGGTCAAAGACGTTGCGGGAATTCCGGCGATGAATGCGGTTTCAGGGAATAAGGTTTTTATCGTTATCTGGACGACGACTCCCTGGACGCTTTTCGGGAACGTGGCCTGCGCCGTACATCCCGATTTTACCTATGTTCTGGTTAAAACGAATAACGAGATATTAATCATGGAACAAAACCTTTCGGGTTCCGTTCTGGAAAAAGCCGGAATTAATGACTACGAAATCGTCGGACAGGTACGGGGCGCAAATCTGGAACATCTTGAATATACCCATCCTTTTGAGTTAAGGACGGGCAAGGTCGTTCTTGCCGATTATGTTTCCAGTGAAGACGGCTCCGGGGTTGTGCATACGGCTTGCGGCTATGGAGCCGAAGACTTTCTTACGGGTAAAAGATATAATCTGGATATCCTTATGCAGGTGGACGGGAAGGGGCGTTTCTTTGAGACAACGCCTTTGGTCGGCGGAATGCATGTGTTTAAGGCGAATAAAAAGATACCCGAGCAGCTTATTGAGAGAGGACTGCTTTTGTGGCAGGGCACGATACAGCATTCTTATCCGCATTGCTGGCGTTGTAAAGAGCCGATAATTTTTCGGGCAACCGAACAGTGGTTTATGAACATAGAGCATGAAGGGCTGCGGAAAAAAATTCTTGATACGATTAAATCTGTTGCCTGGGTGCCGCAGTTCGGTGAAAACAGGATATCCAGCATGGTGGAAAACCGCCCGGACTGGTGCCTTTCCCGGCAGCGTTTATGGGGAGTTCCGATTCCGGTATTCTATTGCGAATCCTGCAATAAAGCGATTCTTGACCATGAGGTGATAGAAAATTTTGCGGCAATCGTGGAAAAAGAAGGGACGAACAGCTGGTTTAAAAAAGAGGCGGGTGAACTTTTGCCTAAGGGATTTGTTTGTCCCGAATGCGGCAGGGGGAAATTTAACAAAGAGAAAGATATCCTTGATGTTTGGTTTGATTCCGGCGTAAGCCACCAGGCGGTAGTCAGGAAGAATCCGCTTTTGCAATATCCGGCGGATTTGTATCTGGAAGGCTCCGATCAGCACCGCGGATGGTTCCAGGCAGCGCTTATAACGGCGATGGCTATAGAAGGCACGGCTCCTTTTAAAGAGGTCTTGACCCACGGTTTTATCGTCGACGGCGAAGGGAAAAAGATGTCTAAATCGCGCGGCAACGTTATTGCCCCCCAGGAGGTTATCGGAAAGCTCGGCGCGGATGTGTTGCGTTTATGTATTGCCTCATCCGATTATAACGATGACGTGCGTATGTCGCAGGAGATATTGGCGCGGGTCAGCGAAAGCTATCGCAAAATCCGCAATACATTAAAATTTATTTTGGGAAATCTTTTCGATTTTGACCCGGATAAAGATGCTTTGGCGTATGAAGAATTAATGGAGATTGACCGTTGGGCCTTGTCTGTGCTGCATACCTTGATCTCCCAGGTGGAGCGCGCTTATGATAAATTTATTTTTCATCAGGCGGTTAAGCTTGTTTATAACTTCTGCATCGTAGAAATGAGTTCTTTCTATTTGGATGTGCTTAAAGACCGGCTTTACACGTTTGCTCCGGCTTCCCGCCGGCGCCGTTCCTCACAGACGGTGCTTTATGAAATTTTGATGGCGCTTATCAAGATTATTGCGCCGATATTGTCGTTTACGGCGGAAGAGGCATATGGCTTTGCTCCGGGGAGTAAGCCGGAAAGCGTTTTTCTCGGGCAATGGCCGCGGGTTAACGAAAAGTATGTGGATGAACGGCTTAATAATACCTGGAAATTTCTTTTAGACGTGCGCACCTGCGTATTAAAGGTGCTGGAAGAGGCCAGGTCCGCACAGTTGATTGGAAACAGCCTGGAGGCAAAAGTTATCATTCGTTACAATCCGCAGCAGCAGAATACGGCGCGGTTGTTAACCGGTTATGAGGAACAGCTTCCGGGCATCTTTATTGTTTCGGAGGTCGAACTTATATCCGCTATTGACAGAGATGGACTGCCAAGCTATAATGTTGAGATTCTTAAAGGTAAAAGTGTTCTGGAAGAAAGTCAGCTGGTTATTAGCGTTGAAAAGGCAACGGGGAAAAAATGCGTGCGTTGCTGGAATTATTCACAATCTGTCGGTAAAGATGAAGAACACCCGGCATTATGTAAGCGCTGCGTTGATAATCTGAAATGGAGAAAGGAGCTCTAAGACGTGAATAAGAAAGAAGCTCAGGAATTTAAAAAGAAGCTGGTTGAGTTGAGGGAAAAAGTCACGGAGGAAATGAAACAGATTGGTGGCGGAAGCCTGAAGTTGTCTCAGCGCGACGCAAGCGGCGATTTATCTGCATATACTTTGCACATGGCGGATGTGGCCAGTGACAGTTTTGAGCGGGAGTTATCCTGGGATCGTGCCAGCGGAGAACAGAAAGTGCTGTTTCATATCGACGATGCCTTGCGCCGGATTGAAGAGGGGGTTTACGGCATATGTGAGTCTTGCGGCAAGAAGATCAGTAAGGCCCGGCTGAAGGCTATTCCCTACGCATTACTGTGCCGTACTTGCAAAGAAAAACATGAACGAAAAAAATAATTATTTGGTGCTGGCGGCTGATGGGCAAAATATTGCTGAGTACTGTTTTTATTTTACTTGATCAGATATCTAAGCTTGCCGTGTTGAAGCGGTTGCATCAAAATGAAAGTGTTCCGATAATTAATAATATCTTTCATATAACCCTTGTTTATAACAGCGGCTCTGCCTTCGGTATTCTTCGTAACCAAAACTGGATTTTGACGTATATTTCCGTTTTCGCGATTGTGCTTATCTTTTTTCTGCTCGTGCGCCGGCCGCGATTCAGCTCGGATTTGTATCTCTATCTTTGGCAGGGGGCATTGCTGCTTGTCTTGTGCGGGGCAACGGGAAATCTTATAGACCGTATCCGGCTGGGATATGTCGTGGACTTTCTGGATTTTCGTATCTGGCCGGTATTTAATTTTGCCGACAGTATGATAACCAGCGGTGTTTTTATCCTGCTTTTTTTGTTATTCAAAAAAAAGGCGATTGAATAGCTATGCACCCGGTTTTGTTTACACTCGGCCCTCTAAGGGTCTATTCCTACGGTTTAATGGTTGCGCTGGGGATCATTACTGCCGTTTTTTTGATTCAGCGCCGTGCGGCGGCATGGGGGCTGCCGGCGGAAACGATCGTAGTTATGATATTCCGGGTTATTTTCTGCGGGCTGATCGGCGGCAGGCTTTTTTATGTGTTTTTAAACAAGGATTTTTATTTTAATGCTCCCTTGGAGGTTTTCAAGCTCTATAAAGGCGGCCTTGTTTTTCACGGCAGTTTTTTCCTTGGCCTTTTGTGCGCGGTTTTTTTTATAAAAAAACACCGGCTTCCTTTTTTGAAAACAATGGATGTGCTGGCTCTTTTTCTGCCTTTAGCGCATGCCTTCGGCCGCATGGGGTGCTTTTTGAATGGATGCTGTTACGGCCGGGTTACGGATTTGCCGTGGGGAGTGGTTTTTCCCGGAGCGGTTTTTCCCGTTCATCCCGTTCAGTTGTATGCGGTATTTTTTCTCATATCTATTTTTAGCGTGCTGGTGTTAATCGGTAAAAGAAAACAGTTTGACGGACAGATTATTTCCGTATACCTTATCCTTTACGGCGTAGTGCGCTTCGGCCTTGAGTTTTTTCGGGGGGATAACCCGAAACTTATGTTCGGATTAAGTTTGTTTCAGTATATAAGCGTTATTATTTTTTTAAGCGGAGTCTTTTTATATCGACACGCTATGAGTAGGAAACCATGACGAACGCTGTGGTGCTAAAACACATATTTCAGGTAAAGAAGGATCAAGCCCGTCAAAGGATTGATAAGTTTCTTGTTGAACGGCTTTCCCGTGATTTTTCCCGCATGGATATAAAAAAAATAATGCAGGAACAGCATGTCCGCGTAAACGGCAAAATCGTCAAACCGCATTACCTGATTAATGAAAAAGACCTTATTGAAATATTGATTCATGAAAAAATTAAGTTGCCGGATACGGTTCCCGCGGTAAATATGGGGCTTGATATTATTTTTGAAGATGAATATCTGGTTGTCGTGAATAAGCCGGCCGGAATGGTTGTGCATCCGGCGGCCGGTCATTATGATGATACTTTAGTTAACGGCCTGCTTTTTCATACCAAAATGCTTTCTGATGTCAACGGCCCGTTTAAGCCGGGAATCGTGCACCGGCTGGATAAAGATACTTCGGGAGTAATTGTCGTTGCAAAGGATAATAAAACGCACCGGTTTCTGGCGGAGCAGTTCCGGCAGCATCTGGTTAAGAAGGTATATATAGCAGTTGTATCCGGCAGTGTTGAATATGATGAGGGCATTATTGAGGCCCCTTTATCCCGCAGCCCGTTTGACCGCAAAAAAATTACCGTGCAATATAGCTCGCCGCGTCAAGCCGTGACTTATTACCGCGTTCTTAAACGTACCGGCGACTTTAGTATTGTAGAGGTGCATCCGAAAACGGGAAGAACACATCAGATACGCGTGCATATGGCGCATCTCGGGCATCCGCTTTTGGGAGATACGGTTTACGGGAAAAAAAACAGCCAAGGACTTATTCAGCGTCAGGCATTGCACGCGAAACTCCTCGCGTTTAAGCACCCCGCATCCGGGAGTCTTGTGGAGTATGCGGCAGATATCCCCGAAGATATGCGGCGTATTATCGGTTTTTAAAACATATTGCAAAAATAAGACTTGCATGATAAAATAAAAAAATATCTGGTTGATGGTCATGGATGACGGGGGGGTAATGGGGAAAAAAATTAAAGATGTTATAACGGAATATGAGATAATAAAAGAAGTCGGCAGTATTTGCGCCGGTAATTCCACCCATGTCTTTTCCCAGATGATTAACCGCTGTATTAAGCTAGAGGCTCCCGAGTTGGAGGTAGTTAGTTTTAAGGATATCGACACTGTTTTGCAGTCCTCCGAAAAAATCGTAGTGGGAGTGCATTGTAAATTGCTGACGAAAATTCTGGGGCAAATTTCTCTTCTTTTTCTGGAAAAAAGCGCTTATGAGTTTGTTTCCATATTTGCCACTCCGGGAAAAATGAGCCCGGGATTCTTAACGCAGTTGGGAGTTTCTACCATTAAAGAGGTGGGGAATGTGGTAGTTTCTGCTTATGCCGGAGCGATGAGCCTGCTTATGAATGAGGTGGTTATTCCGTCTATTCCGGTACTCTCCAGCGGCCCGCTCAAAGAAGCGATCAAATTCGGCATGACAAATTTTAAAAACACGGATAAAATCTATGTGCACAGGATGTTGTTTGTCGATAATGAGCGCAGGATAAACGGTTCGTTTTTTCTCGTGCTGGGGCCGGATGTCGTGGCGCATATCAGCAATGAGATGCGGAACAATCTGAAAGAAATCGGCAAAATGAAAGACAAATTAAGAAAGGCGATGGATTAATGCAAGCGCATAATATCATGGAGGATATCGTTAAGAATTATCTGGATGAAATACTCTCCATGCGTTTTGATGTCTGCACCTGCGATATTTGCCGGCAAAACATTCTTGCCTACACTTTATCCCGCGTTCCGGCGCAATATGTTACCACGGAAATCGGGGCAATGCATACATTGATAGAACAGATTAAAGTGGAGCATTCTTCGAAGATATTGCGGGAGCTGATTGTCGCGATTCAGCTTGTAAAAGATAACCCGCGCCACGAGAAAATCGAGGATGATAACCAGGCCTATCAATTGCTGCTAAAACAAATCAAACTAGACCGCGGCGCGGACTTTTCGCATTACCGGGAAGCGCTTCTTAAGCGAAGGATGAACCTGCGCATGAAAATGTGTAAGGTACGGAATTATTCCGAGTACCTGCAGGTGCTTGTCCATACGCCCGCCGAATACGAAAAGCTTTTTGAGGTGCTTACGATCAATGTTTCTTCCTTTTTCCGGGATAAGGACGTCTGGACTAAACTTAAGGTGGATATACTGCCGGCAATTATTGCCGCGAAAAAGAAATCCGGGGATTCACATAAAATAAGAATATGGAGCGCCGGGTGTTCACACGGAGAGGAGCCCTATTCGCTGGCTATTCTACTATATGAACTTTTAGAAAAGGACGCGCAGAATATAAAAGCGGAGATTGTGGCCACGGATATCGACAAGGATTGCCTGAATATAGCGCGCAAGGGGTTTTATGGTAAAGATGCGTTTAAGGAGATGAGCTCTTATTATAAGAACAAATTCTTTATTCCGGTCAGTGACGGATTTCAGATTATCCCGAAGATAAAGGAATTAGTGATATTTAAGGAGCGCAATCTTATTCATGATGAAGCCGTATTCGGCGCAGATATGGTGATTTGCCGTAATGTGTTTATCTATTTTAACCGCAGCCTGCAGGAGCATTTGATAATGAAATTCCATGGGGCTTTGTTAAAAGGCGGTTATTTTGTGATGGGAATGACGGAAAGCCTTCTCGGTGAAGCGCGACATATATTTCGAACTGAGGATAGTTTGTGTAGAATTTATCAAAAAATTTAGATAAAACGTTAAGCAGCATTAATGCTTATTGAACAATGGCGGTAAATCAATCAAGATTATTGTTCATCATTAAGTCAGCCCGGCTGATTAATTTTCACAGGGAACGATTCCTGGCGCTAGCGCAAGTTTACTAAAAATCCTTTTAATCCTACCATAAAAAAATTCAAAACTTATTGGTCAATAGTCGAATCCGGAAGGGTTAAAGGTAAACCGAGGAATTTCATACTTGAATATTTGGGAACAGCAGAAACTCTTCTTAGAAGATTACGCCAGGAAGATGATTTTTCTATAACATCATATTCTCATGGAGATACTATTGCGCTTATTAACATTGCTCTTGAATTAGATATTATTGGCATCATTAATAAATATGTTCCTATTAGAGAGAATAAAAAGAAACCCAAACGAGATGGACTTAGCGTAGGAGCATCTTTTTTATTAGCAGCATTAGGCCGCGCATGTCATCCGACAAGCAAGATGGGATGGTATAATTGGTGTAAAGGCACATCATTAGAATACTGTTTAAAAACATCTTTTAAGGCGTTAACCTCCCAACATTTTTGGGACCAAATGGATGTATTAGAAACCGAATCTCTGGCTTGCATGTAGAGTTTGTTGCGGAGTTCCTGTGCTTTCGGCAAATATAGATATTGTAAAATATTAGGGGAAAGTTGTATAATCTTATCATATCTGTCCGAATTGGACACGCATGATAATATTTATTGTTGAAATGGGAGGGATAGCCTTATGGGCATAAAACTTAAAGCTATTATTTTTTGTTGTTTTATTTTATTAATTCTTGTTTTCTCTTTCATCTACAATGTAAACTGCCTCAAGCGAATTATTGATGGAGGAAAAGTTTTGGTGATAACCAATCAGATGCTGGGGGACATTTTACAGGCAAGAAGGTACGAGAAGAATTTTATTTTGCGCGGCTCAATGGAGTGGGCGGAAATCACAAAGGGATATATGAGGAAGCTGACTACTGAGCTTGAAGGATATAAAAAAAATTCTCCGGCTAAAGAAAATCGCGAAGATATAAACTTGCTTCTTAGGCAGAGGGATCTTTACTTAGATGAGTTTGATAAATATGTGGAGCAGTACAAAAACAGCACGTTAAGGCCGGAATCAAATATTCTTATCGATACTGGAAGAGAAATGGAACGAATATGTGCGAAAATGGGAGACAAAGCTCAATTGTTCGTGGAGCATTCCACATTGAATATTGGGCGCAGTCAAATTATTGTTTTAATAATATCTTTTTTGCTGGGGTTGACAGCTTTTTTTGTAATAATGCGCACGATTATAAAGCCAATAAATGGTCTTCAAAAGATATGTAACGATATAACAAAAAACGGTATTTTTAATTCAGAGAACATGGCGATAACGGAAAAACAGTTGAATGTTTTTCATGCTAAAGGTGAGATATCTAAATTAATGCAGGCTTATTTTGAGATGTTGTTGAAATATAATGCGCAGCTTAAAACAGTGAATGCTGAGATTCAGGAAAGTTATGCTATACAGGTAGTTCTGGATAAGTTGCTTAGTCTTTCTCTCGAAGACATATCTTTGGAGGAAATGCTGGAGAAGACGCTGGATATTATAATCGGGGTTCCGTGGCTTTCTTTAGAATTCAAGGGTGGGATATTTCTGGCTGATAATGAAAAAAGAGCGCTTGTCTTGAAAGCCTCGAAAAATTTCGCGGCGCCTTTGCTGGTGAATTGCGCGAATGTGCCTTTCGGTAAATGCCTGTGCGGTATAGCCGCGCAAACCGGGGAAATAGTGTTTAGGAATAAGATAGATGCCGACCATGTAATTGGTTTTGAGAATATGCCCGAGCATGGCCATTATTGTGTACCGATTAAAGTTTCCGACGGCAGAGTGATCGGGGTGTTAAATCTATATATCGCGCATAACCATCGGTTCGGGGAAAAGGAAAATGATTTTCTTTTAGCCGTGTCACATCTTTTAGTCGGGGTTATACAGCGTAAAAAAGCGGAAACAGAACTTGCCCAGGCATATAAACAATTAAAGCAGACACAGGCAATCTTGATTCAGGCGGAGAAACTCAATGTTGTCGGCACCCTGTCAAGCGGAGTGGCGCATGAGGTGAAAAATCCGCTGGCGATCATACTTGTCGGTTTGGAATACCTGATTAAACGCTTCGGGAAGCAGGAAAAGAATGTTGATTTTGTGCTTACGGAGATGTCTGTGGCATTAGAACGGGCAGATGGAATCATCAAGGGGCTTTTGGATTTTTCCCGGGTATCGGAACTTAATATTCGTGATAATGATTTTAACGCAATGCTTGAAGATTCATTAAAGCTGGTGAAATATGAGATGCAGAAAAAAAAGATAAGCTTTGTAAAAGATATTCAGCAAAACATTTTGTGTGTTAAATTCGATAAGGCAAAGATGGAGCAGGTACTCATTAATCTTTTTCTTAATGCGGTTAGGGAGATGGAAGAAGGGGGTATAATTACGGTTAAGGCATATATCAAGACGCTTAAGCTTGGCGCCCCTGGCGTAGGACGGCGTAGCGTTGATTTATTCAAAGCCGGGGAAGATGCATTTATCTGTGAAGTAAAAGATACGGGGCCGGGGATTCCCGATGATGTTATAGATAAAGTATTTGATCTTTTTTTTACTCTGAATCGGGAAAAAGGCGGCACGGGATTGGGGCTTTCCATTGTCCAAAATATTATTAATTTGCACAAGGGTAAAATCTGGATTGCGAATAATGAGCCGGGGCCCGGGGCCTGTATAACTTTTATGCTGAAAACAGAACAGATAAAGGAGGGGCTAAGATGAAGAAAGTTTTGCTTATTGATGATGAAGTGAGTTTTGCGGAACTGGTGAGGCTGTCGCTTGAAGATGCCGGGGGGTATATCGTAAAGACAGAGTACCGGGGAGAGCATGGACTGGATGCGATCCGGAATTTTAATCCCGACATTATTGTTTTGGATATGATGATGCCGGAGATGAACGGATTGGAAGTCTTGCAGATGCTTAAGACCAATGACAAGACAAAAGATATCCCGGTCATTATTCTTTCTGCGGTAAAGAGCAATCTGGTCAAACGCCAGACAGCGGGTAATTATAATGAAACATATTTGGAAAAACCGATTACGGTTGAGAATCTAAAGAGAGTTATTGAGGAAATTTTAGTGGGAAAATAGAATAGTGTTTGTTTTTTATAGAGGAGGTTGATATGGGCAAGTCGATAAAGGGCACAAAAACGGAGAAAAACCTGCTGGCGTCCTTTGCCGGAGAATCGCAGGCAAGGAACAGGTATACCTATTTTGCCGGCGCGGCTAAAAAAGAGGGTTATATCCAGATATCCAACATATTTTCCGAAACCGCGGAAAACGAAAAAGAGCACGCGAAGGTTTTTTTTAAGTATCTGGAGGGCGGGGATGTGGAGGTTGCTGCGGCGTATCCGGCCGGGGTAATTGCTGATACGAAAACCAATCTGGAAGCGGCGGCAGCAGGTGAGAATATGGAATGGACTAAGATATATGCGGACTTTGCCCAAACGGCAAAGGATGAGGGATTTCCTGAGGTGGCGCGTTCTTTTGAACAGATCTCTAAGGTAGAAAAATTCCATGAGGCTCGGTATCGAAAACTGATCAGCAATCTTAATCGTAATGAGGTGTTTAAAAAGCCGGCAGCCGTGAAGTGGCATTGCATTAATTGCGGTTATGTGGCAGAAGGGGCCGAGGCGCCGCAGAAATGCCCGGCATGCAAACATCCGCAGGGCTATTATGAGGTCCTGGCCGAGAATTATTAATGAGACCACAATTTAAAAAAAATCGTTGGCACTACGCCTTTTTCGTTTTTGTATCTTGTTTTTTTAAAGGCATTACGATTTGCAACTGTCGAAGATGGGTTTAATTAATAATATTCCTGTCCAGGCTTCGATATTGAATCGCTTCACTTATGTGTTCAGAATTAATATTTTCGCATTCTGCCAAATCCGCAATGGTTCTCGCTACTTTCAGTATCTTATCATACGCCCTGGCAGATAACCCCAGCTCGTCGATGGCCATTTTCAGCAGTTTTTTGGATTCTTCGTCGAGCGCGCAGTGTTTTTTAATCTGGCTGTGGGGCATATGGGCATTGGCAAAGACCTTGCTTTTTTTAAAGCGTTTTAGCTGGATGGACCGCGCCTTGTTTACGCGTTTGCGTATATCGTGGGAGGTCTCTCTGCCTGGGGTTTCTCTCCTTTCACCGTCGCCGCCGGCAACGAAGGAGGGTTCGTCCGTAAGGTCTTTATAGTTAACGGGAGGGACTTCTATATGGATGTCGATGCGGTCAAGGAGGGGGCCGGATATCTTGGAGCGGTATTGTTCAATCTTATGCGGTGTGCAGCGGCATGCCTTGGTTGGATGCGTAAAAAAGCCGCAGGGGCACGGGTTCATTGCCGCTGCCAGCATGACTCTGGCCGGAAACGTGATCGAACGGCTGGCGCGGGAAACCGTTACCATGCCGTCTTCCAGAGGCTGACGCAGCGATTCCAGTGCCGAGCGGTTGAATTCCGGGAGTTCATCCAGGAAAAGCACTCCGTGGTGCGCGAGGCTGACTTCTCCCGGCTTTGGGTTCGAGCCGCCGCCGACTAAAGCGATATTGCTGGCGGTATGATGCGGGCTGCGAAAAGGCCGTGTGCCGATAAGCGCCTGTTTTTTCGGCAAAAGGCCGCTGATACTGTAAAGTTTTGTAGTTTCCAGCGCTTCGTCGAATGTAAGTTCCGGGATGATTGTCGGAATTCTTTTGGCGAGCATGGTTTTGCCGGAGCCGGGAGGCCCGACAAGTATGATGTTGTGGTTGCCGGCTACTGCGACCTCTAATGCCCTTTTGGCAAAGAGCTGTCCTTTGACATCAGCCATATCGATCTCATAAAACGAGTATTTTTTTAACTCGTTACTTGCCTGGATTTTTTGCGGAATGATTTCTATCTCGCCGTTAAGAAAAGCAGCTGCTTCGGATAATGACTTGACGGGGTAAACCGCTGAATTGCTGACAATCGCCGCTTCCTGCGCATTATCGGCGGGCACGATAATCTTTCGTTTTAACTCCCTTAAGCCGATAATCATGGAGATTATGCCATTGACGGCTTTAACCGTTCCGTCGAGTGAAAGTTCTCCGAGGATAAGATTATCTCGCAGGATATCCGGACTTATTTTTTCGTTGGCGGCAAGAATGCCTAAGGCAATCGGCAGGTCATAGGCAGAGCCTTCCTTTTTTGTGTCTGCGGGAGCAAGGTTAATCGTAATTCTTTTTACGGGAAATGAGAATCCGCTGTTTTTTATTGCGGAGCGCACCCTGTCTTTTGCTTCTTTTACCGTAGTATCCGGCAGGCCTACTATAGAAATCTGGGGTAACCCGTTGGCAACATCGACTTCGATTTCAATAAGATATCCGTCTATCCCTAACACCCCGGCACTGAAGGCCTTTGCTAACATATTTAAACTCCATAACTTAATGGCAAAAAAGTATTTATCCCGCCGACAGCCGCCAGAGGCGAGCTTCGCCGCAGGCGGGAAGACCACAGCCATGGCCGTGGTTGAATGTCGCAAAAATACCGTAGCCGGGATGTCGCTCCAGAGGGGCATAATAGGTGGTACCATGGCATACCCGTGAGGCTCCATATGCTTGTTTTGATTATAATTTCCCTGGTTTTTAAAGTCAATAAAAATTTGCTTTTTTAGCTGAACTATATTATAATTATGTAACTATGCAAATACAGGAAACGGACTTTATTAGAGAGGTTTTGGAAAATAGGATTATCTGGGCTTCTTTCTTTTCCTGGGGAGCGGCCCAAGGTATAAAGATAGCTTCGGGAATTATTAAAGAGAAACGGTTTGATTTTAAATGGCTTCTAAGCACCGGCGGTATGCCGAGCGCTCACTCTGCGGGAGTCAGTGCCTTGGCTGCGGCTGTAGGGTTATATTCCGGGTTTAATACCGTAGTGTTCGCGATTACGGCAATCTTTGCTTTAATCATTATGTTTGATGCCCAGGGGGTAAGAAGGATGACCGGGCGGCAGGCAGAGGCCTTAAATAAGATTATGGAAGATATTTACGTCAAGCACCAGGTTAAGCATGAACGGCTGATAGAGCTTATCGGGCATACGCCGGTTGAAGTGTTTATGGGTGCGTTTTTAGGGATTATGGTTGCCGTGCTCGTGGTGACTTTATAAGGGAGTAAGGGGGATGTGATGAATAGGCGGGTTATAATTATCATAGGGTTGGTGGTCGGCGTTTTTATTCTTATGAAGATGATGAGCGGGCATCCCGTAAAGAAAAAAAAGGCGGAACTAGCTCTGCTGCAGCAATCCGAGATTGTTTTGAATGAAGCGATGGCAGTGAAATCAAGTGATCCGGACAAGGCAATCGGAATGTTTGAAAAAGTGGCGGCCGACTTTACGGAAAGCGAGGAAGCACAAAAGGCATTGATGGAGATTGCCGATATCTATTTAAAAGAAAACGAGCTGCAAAAAGCGCAGGAAACGCTTAAGCGGCTGCTAAACGATTATCCCCAGGGAAGCCTGTTAAGGGCAGCGCAGGAAAAATTATGGGATGCGAATATCGCGATGTTGTTTTCCCGCACGGTTACCGATGATAGTTATGTTTACGAGGTTCAGCCGGGGGATACGCTGTATAAAATAGCGAAGAAATATAATACGAATGTTGACCTTTTGATGAAAAGCAACGGTCTTGAGCAGTCGCTTATAAAGCCGGGAATGAGGCTGAAAATAATCAAGTCGGTTTTTAGTATAGAAGTAAGCAAATCGCAAAACAAGCTTATTTTGAAGGCAGACGGCAATGTTGTTAAGGAGTATCCTATAGGCATCGGCGACAATAACTCTACTCCTGTCGGGCAGTTTAAAATTACTAGCCGGATCGTGTCGCCGGTTTGGTACAAAACGGGAGCGATTGTCCCTGTCCCTGCCGGCAGCGCCGAGAATATTCTGGGTTCGCGCTGGATGGGGTTGTCCGAGCCGGGATACGGCATCCACGGCACTACCGATACCAAAGAAATTACCAAGCAGCGCACGCAGGGGTGTGTGCGCATGTGGAATAAAGAGGTGGAAGAGCTTTTTGTTATTGTTCCCGTGGGTACGGAAGTTATTATTAACGATTAGAAGGAAAATAATAAGATGAATGATACGGGATTGGATTTTGAAAAGCCGATTGTGGAATTGGAACAGAAAATTGTTGAGTTGAGGAGTTTTTCCCAGGGACGCAAGATAGATTTGCAGGATGAGATTGTCAAATTTGAAGAAAAGCTGGAAAAACTTAAACGCGAGATATTTGATAATCTGAGCCCCTGGCAAAAAGTACAGATAGCACGGCATCCGAAACGGCCGTATACGCTTGATTATATCAGCCTGATAATGACGGACTTTATAGAGCTGCACGGCGACCAGTTATTCCGGGATGACCCGGCGATTATCTGCGGATTGGCAAAGATAGATGGAGAGAAAATAATGCTGATCGGTCATCAAAAGGGCAAGGACACCAAGGAAAATCTTTATCGGAGCTTTGGCAGCGCGCATCCGGAAGGTTATCGTAAGGCCATGCGCTTGATGGAATTGGCCGGCAGGTTTAAGGTTCCTGTTGTTACCTTTATAGATACCCCGGGCGCCTATCCGGGTATTGACGCGGAAGAGCGCGGGCAGGCGGAAGCGATTGCTCATAATTTGCAGGAAATGGCGGCATTGGCCGTGCCGGTTATTGTCGTGGTTATCGGTGAAGGCGGTTCCGGCGGAGCTTTGGGAATAGGTATCGGAGACAGGATTTGTATGCTGGAAAATGCCTATTATTCGGTTATCTCTCCGGAAGGCTGCGCGGCAATACTTTGGCGCAACCGCATACATGCTCCGGAGGCTGCTGCGGCATTGAAAATTACGGCGGATGACTTGTTGAAACTGGGAATTATAGACGAGATTATTCCTGAGCCGCTCGGCGGTGCGCATCGTGATTATAAGGCAACGGCTGAGGCACTTAAGGCTTCGTTAAAGAAGAACCTGGCAGCTTTGAAAAAAATACCGGGTGAGGAACTCGTTCTGAAAAGGTACGAAAAATTCCGCAAGATGGGAATGTGGGAAGAATGAGGAAGTATCCCTTGCTTAAACGCCGAGGAAAATCCCTTACGTGATTTTCCTCAGCAAGCTGCGGGATTAATTCGCACAGATAATTTATGTCGGCAGTAGCCTCCATAAATTATGTGCTCATTAAGGAGGATGAAATGCAGAAGAGTACGGCTTTATATTTGGGAGAAAAAGAATTGGTTGTCAATAAGAGCGTTGTCAGAGCGGTAGGTGTAATTTTATTTTTTATCCTGACCGCTGCCGGAGCGTTTATTTATATCCCGTTGCCGTTTACGCCGGTACCGGTTACCTTGCAGACATTTTTCGTGCTGCTTTGCGCGGCGTTTTTAAAGAAGCAGGACGGAGTGCTGTCTCAGTCCGCGTATTTGGGGTTTGGCGCGGCGGGGATTCCGATATTCAGCGGGGCGCAGGGAGGGTTGCTGAAGCTTTTCGGCCCTACCGGCGGATATCTTATCGGATTTGTGTTTTGTATCGGAATAGTTTCCGGGATGCTTGAATTTTACCGCAGCCGCATGAGGCTTACGTTAGCGGCCACGGCGGTAAGCATGGGCTGCGGGCTTTTCGCTATTTATCTGTGCGGCGGTTTATGGCTGGCGATTTCCCTGCGATATTCTTTTGCGCAGGTAATCATGCTGGGAGTATTGCCGTTTATCCCGGGAGAACTGCTTAAATTAACCGCGGCAGTGCTTATATATCATAAGCTGAAAAAGAGAACACAGACCCTTTTTAATTAACGATGCGGCAAGAACCGGTTTTTGTTAAAAGGCAGGTATGATATTATATATCTGCCTTTTTTATTATGGTTACGGTTTGTTTGGTAGTGTTAAAAATAAAATGAAAGAAACCACAGAGAATAATGAGGGAAAATTTGAGTCCACAGAGTAAGAAAAATGAGAATTGATTATAATAAATTAGCCACGAAGTCACAAAGCCACAAAGGCGACAAGGCACGAAGGAGAACTTGTCCTCCGACCTGTCCTCCGAAGCTTTAGCGTAGGGGGATAGATGTTTTGTATTTTAGTGTCTTTGTGTCTTAGTGGCTAAAGGATATAAGAGGGGGAGGGATAAAATTATTCTATAAGTGTTTTATTCTCAAGGAGCTCTGTGACCTCTGTGGTTACGTATTTGATAGAAAGGTTTGTTTTCGGAGGAGCGGGATATGGGACGTTTTGTTACGGCAAAAAAGATGCGGGATATCGACCTTCGCGCGCAGAAGGAATTCGGCATTCCGGGCCTGATTTTGATGGAAAACGCCGGCTTAAGGGCCGCGGACGCGGCGCTAGAAATCCTAAAAAGGAGAAAAAATAAAAATGTAACGGTATTGTGCGGCCCGGGAAATAACGGCGGAGACGGGTTCGTGGTTGCCCGGCATCTTGTAAACAAAGGTTTACCGGTTAGCGTGTTTATTTTTACGGATGATAATAAAATACAGGAGGACGCGCTGACCAATTATATTATTTTATCCAGGATGGGCGCGTGTATTTATCGCGTGTTAAATGAAGAAGGTATGGGTGTGCTGAAAAGGCATCTAACGCGCAGCGGAATGATCATTGACGCGATTTTCGGTATCGGCCTGAATCGAAAGATAAGCGGGTTTTTTTACGATATAATTAATTGCGTGAATGGCGTGGGCGGATACGTGCTTTCTCTGGATATCCCTTCCGGCCTTTGCGCTACGACCGGAAAGGTCCTGGGCACATGCATACGCGCGCGGTCAACGGTAACCTTTGCCTTGGCCAAAAAGGGCTTTTTCCGTGGGAAAGCCCCTCAATTTATCGGCCGGCTTATTATCGTTGATATCAGCCTGCCGCGAATTCTTCTGAAGCGGTTAAAATAGTGTGTAGACAAAGGGAACGGCCGCGGGGTTGTTTGCCGTAAAGAGAATCAACACGCCCAGGAGTACGAGGACAATAATAATCGGCATCATCCACCACATCTTGTTTTCCCAGAGGAACCGCATTAATTCGCGTACGATTTTCATTCTTCCGAATATTCCGTTAAGTATTTTTTTCATCGCGCTCCTTATCGATAATAAAATTTCCCATGACCAATCTGTCCAGGCCGCTTTGTCTAAAGGT
>JAHIOQ010000046.1 GCA_018895275.1 Candidatus Omnitrophota bacterium | reverse complement strand
TGAGAACCTGCGTATTCTTTTCAAGCAGGTTTTGGATAAGGATTACGCAAAGGAAGACTACATTAAGCAATTCACCATTCGCGTTCCTGAAAATTTAGCCAAACTTGAACGGGTGGAGAAATTTCATCGAGAGAACCTTGCTGATGCGCCACAGGCGCTCTTTGAGGTGTTTAGTCAGCAGCGGGATCGCTTACTTCAAGCACAAAAGCACTTTGGTAACTATATTTCTCCTGAAAGCTTGGAACTAGAGTAATTAAACTTCGTGTAAGGATAAATGGAAGAACATAAGGAGGTAACCTAAAGATGGATGGCAAGACGAAACAGGAGATTGAATCTGCGGTCAGTGAGGCAATGACCAAATTTTTAAAAGAGCAGCTGGGCGAGCAGGCTGAAGCAGCAATTGTTCAAGTAGCGGGTGATACGATAATTGTAAGATTCAAAGGAGTTATGCCTCCCGCAGAAAGATTTTTGGTTAAAAATCAGGAAGGCATGAAATTGATAAAAGAGTTAAAGGAAAAACTTATAGAGAGAGCCAAGCCTCTCCTGGAAGTAATGATTAAAAATCTAATCGATGCTGAGGTAGTTGATATTCATTCAAGCTTTGATCCGGGGGCTGGCGAGCGCATTGAGATTTTTACCTTGAATAGAAATCTGGAAAAGACAAGAGAAGTTTAAATTATTCATCTTATACCCAAGAAAAAAATAGATGAGATAATAGAGAAGGAAGGCGTATATAGAATTGGAGATATAACTACAGATACCAAAAGGGGCGAGATTCAGTACTTTGACTATATTGCCTTAAGGGCTCCACCGGGAGCGGACTGCAGGCTCTGTCCTTTATTTGCCTTAGAGGACGAAGTTCTCTAACGGGGTTTACTGAAGTGAAAGAGGAGGTATGTATGCTGAATGGAAAAAGTTGGTATCAGTTGTCAATTGAGGATGTCTTTGAAGCGTTAGATTCTACTACCAGTGGTCTTGTCTCTAAGGAGGCAAAGGCAAGGCAGGAAAAATATGGGTATAATGAACTGAAGGTTAAGAGTCGCAATCCTTTTATCCGATTTCTCCTCCAGTTTCATAATCCTTTACTTTATATGCTGATATTTGCTGCTGTTGTCTGCTTCTTTCTCGGTGAATTTATGGATATGGTGGTTATTATAGCTGTGGTTTTGGGCACGGTAATAATAGGTTTTATTCAGGAAGGAAAGGCTGAGACCGCTTTAGAAGCCCTAAAAAAGATGATGGTGCCGGAGTGTACTGTGTTTCGGGACGGGAAGAAAAAGATTATTCCCGCAAGAGAATTAGTTCCCGGTGATGTGGTTTTGCTTGAAGGCGGTAATCGGGTGCCGGCTGATTTACGTCTATTCTCGGCAAAAAACCTGAACATAAATGAGGCAATGCTTACTGGAGAGTCAGTGCCGGTAGCCAAAAACGTTAGCTCTGTTCCAAAGTCAGATTTGACTCTTGAGAAACAGCGCTGTATATGTTTCAGTGGCACCTTTGTTACCCGTGGCCGGGGAGAGGGCGTTGTTGTAGGAACAGGAGAGCAGACAGAGATAGGTAAGATTGCGGGAATAATGCAGGAGACTGAAAGAGTCACTCCGCCAATAATGAAGAAAATAGCCGGCTTTACCAGGTTTTTTATCATTGTTATCCCTATACTGGGTGTGATTAATTTTATTGTGGGATTAGTGTTCGGCTATGGGGCGGTGCATATGTTCCTGACTACCATAGGGCTGATTGTTGCGGGGATCCCCGAAGGGCTGCCGGCAGCGGTAATTACCACTTTTGCCTTTGGTACAATATCTATGGCCCGGCGCCACGCGCTTATCCGGCGACTGCCGGCAGCAGAAACTTTAGGATGCACTACAGTTATCTGCTCCGATAAGACCGGAACGCTTACCCGCAACGAGATGACCGTAACCAGGATATACTCCGGGGGAAAAGATTACCGTTTAAGTGGTGTTGGTTATGAACCTAAGGGAGAGGTTTTTCTAAGCAATAAGGCGCCTGGCTCGGTAGAATTAGGTAAAGAGTTGATGGAGACCATGCGGGCAGGCTGTCTCTGTAATAATGCTCTGCTTGAGGAAAGTGAGCAAGGATTATATAGTATCAAAGGCGACCCTACTGAAGGAGCTTTGATTGTTTCAGCAGCTAAAGCCGGTATTACGGAAAAACTTCCAAGATTAGATGAAATACCTTTTGAGTCGGAAGAGCAATATATGGTCACTCTGCACAAAGGCGAAGAGGAAAACATCGTCTATGTGAAGGGCTCACCGGAGAGGGTCTTAAAGATGTGTCAAAATCAGTTAATAGATGGGGATATTGAGCCTTTAATGACCGGGGAAATACTATCTAAATCGGATGAGATGGCGAAAGACGCTCTTCGTGTGCTTGGTATGGGTTATAAGGTTGTGGAGAAGGAGAAGGCATCACTCATTCCAGAAGAAGATTTGGATGGGCTAACTTTTCTTGGGCTTCAGGGAATGTTAGACCCGTGCAGAGAAGAAGCGATAGAAGCAGTCAGGAAATGTAAGGGAGCAGGGATAAGGGTAGTGATGATAACCGGCGACCATGTGCAAACGGCAAAAGCTATTGCCGGAGAATTAAGGATAGGCGAAGGTGAGGAAAGGGTTTTGAGCGGGGCAGAGATACAAAGAATGGACGATATTGAATTATCTGAGGTTGTGGATAAAGTATCAGTGTATGCCAGGGTTGCTCCCGAACACAAGTTTAGGATTGTAGAACAGCTGCATAAAAGAGGCGAGATTGTTGCTGTTACCGGCGATGGGGTAAACGATGCCCCAGCGCTAAAGAGAGCCCACATAGGAATATCTATGGGAATAACCGGCACCGAGGTAAGTAAAGAATCCTCTGATATGGTCTTGACTGATGATAATTTCGCCAGTATCGTAGCCGCAATAGAAGAAGGCAGGCATATTTTCAACAACATCTGGAAGGTTATTTTGTATTTACTTCCTACAAACGGCGGCCAGGTTATGGTGATGATGGGGGCAATATTGCTTTCCCCGTTTATACCTATTTTTGCCGAACGTCTTCCTTTGGAACCGATACAAATCCTGTGGGTAAATTTGATTATAGCTCTTGCTTGTGCCATACCTTTAGCTCGGGAAGTAAAAGAGAAGGGGATACTCGATATGCCTCCCCGTGACATTAGCGAGCCATTGGCGAATGCCTTTTTTCTCCAGAGGGTTGGCTTAGTATCTATTGTGGAGACAAGTGCGGTATTTACTGTATTCAGTCTCGTTTATTTGTCCCTGCGTGATTTTGCTCAGGCAGGGACAGCAGCATTCACCACGCTGATCTTTGTAGAAGTTTGTTACCTATTTACCGCCAGATCAGTAAGAGGCTCGGCATTTACCTTTAGTCCCTTCTCAAATAAATGGGTGGTTATAGGCGCGGTTACGACTTTAGGACTGCAAGTTATATGGGTCTATTCTCTTCCTTTATTTGGAGTTAGTCCATTTAAAACAGTGCCTTTTCCTCCTGAGTGGTGGTTAGTGATATTTTTAGTTACCCCGGCAGGGTTTTTGGCTGTTGAGTTTGAGAAGCTCATAAGAAGGCGGTTGATAAAAGCTTCTGCCCGCATACATACTGTTGAGCGCATTATTCCCAAAGAGTTAAGAGATGCTACGTTGCATAATGAATTAAGGGAGATTGTAATCGAGCAGAGAGGGATTGTTGAGGATAGGTTTGACCGCCTGATAAAAAAGTGTGAGATTTTGGATATAGACCGCTCTATATCCTTAAAAGAGATGTTTGAGATGGTATCGGCCATGCTCTTCAGGCGGGTAGGTATAGACAAGAAGACACTCTTTAATCTATTGATGGAAAGAGAGAAACAGATTAGCACCGTGATTGCTCCCGGACTTGCCATACCACATACCATCGCCAGAGGAATTCGGGAATTTGACGTTCTTTTGGTTCGTTGTAAAGAAGGGGTTATCTTTCCTGGTGTATCCGGGGGAGTTCACACCGTGTTTGTTTTGGTTGGCCCTCCTGATGAACGCAATTTCTACCTCCGTGCTCTGGCGGCTATTGCCCAGATTGCCCAGGATAAAGACTTTGATAAGAATTGGTCAAAGGCTGTGGATATTGAGGAATTGAGGAATGGCATTCTATCGGCGGAGAGGAAGCGCATTGGTATAGCGTAAGTTAGAATAAAATTTAGGGGTTGACAGTGTGCGCGGGGGGGTATAATCTATAATAAATAGTTGCAAAAAGTTTAGGTAGCTTTGAAGAATCTGCCTAAAAACCCCGAAGGGGCAGAGTTCCACGGACTTTAGTCCGTGGGTATCTGCGGAGAAAGGTGAAATTGAAGCTTCAGAAAAGATTTAGTTTAATTGTTTTGTTAGTGGTAAGTTTAACATTGAGCGCAACAGGAGTCTTGAAGAGGATATTTAATCTCTCTGAATCCATAACCTCTGTAATTTCTACGCTCGCTTTAACAATTTTAATATCTTTTGTTTTGTGGAAAATAATTATTAAGCCTCTTGAGAAGTTAAATGGTTTTTTTACTTCTTTAGCTAATGAGGACGCAGGGGAAGTTGCCTTAAGAGAGATGGATATTAAATCAGGGGATAAATTTGGATTGGCCGCAGGGTTTAATAGATTTGTTATTTATCAGAAGAAGCTCATTAACCAGTTGAAGGAAAGGATTGAGAAATTAATTTCTTTTTCGGAAAGCCTCTCCATCTCTACTCAACAAATAAACGCCTCTACAGAGGAGATTTCTTCTGCTATCCAGCAAATAACCAAGGGCACATCTGATCAGTCTGAGCGTTCAACAAAGATTAATGAGACCATGGGAAAGATATCAGGAGCAACTAAAGATATAGACATTAATATTAACACAACAGTTACCTTCTCAGAACAGGTTCTAAAAAGTATTCAGGTCAGCAAAGAATTTAGCCAAGGGGTGGCTGTCAAAATGGATAAAGCTCTTGACTCAAGTAAAGATTCTGTCAATAAAAATCTGGCCTTAAAAGAAAGCTCTGGAACAATTACTATTATCACAGAAACAATATCTAAGGTAGCTGACCAGACGAATCTCTTAGCTCTAAATGCCGCGATTGAGGCAGCCAGGGCAGGAGAAGCCGGACGTGGTTTTGCTGTGGTTGCTGACGAGATAAGGAAGCTGGCTGGAGATACAGCAGGTTCAGTTAAGAGAATAAGGGATATAATTGGAAAGATTCAATCCGGGATTAGTGAGGTGGTAGAGACAACTGAAGTTTCATATAAAGAGATAAGTGAGGGCAGGGAGGTTTCTAATAAGGTTAAGGCATCCTTAGATGAGATTTCTAAGTTAGTTGGCCAGATGGTGGGTATGGCCGGCGTTATTTCTGAAGTCAGCCGGCAGCAGTCAGATTTAATTAACTCAACATTTAAGGATATAACAGATGTGTCGTTAATATCTCAAAATAGCGCTTCTGCTTGCCAGGAGACTTCTTCGTCTATAGAAGAGCAGACTGCCTCTATGGAAGAAATAGCTTCCACGAGCCGGGAATTGTCTCGCTATGTATTAGAATTAAAAGATTTGCTTGCCAGATTTAAGGTGTAGCTTAAAATAAGAAAAAAAAAGGGGGGGGGAGGGATAAGGTGTTAAATATTGCTACAAGTTATTTGAAAGAAAAGTTGAAGTTATTTTTAGGGGAGGCTGAGATTGAGGAAGTATTTAATAAAGTCATTGCTTCGGCAGGGCTGGCAAAAAAAGATTCTTATTCTGATCAGGAAATTGAGAAGCTTTTTAAAGCAATGATAGCTGAAGGTGGGTTTGTTGAGTTTGTGGCCAGAAATGTCAAGGCCGGTTTATTGTTGGGTAAGTAAAAAAAAGGGGGGAAGATAATGGGAACAAAATTGGTTACAGGTTTAAGTAAAGGAAAAGACGCAAGGGAGGCGGCAACAAAAGCCGTAGAAATAGCTAAGGGTAAGCTGGGAGACGAAAAGGTAGCTTTAGCTGTGGTATATTCCTCTACACAATATAATTACCAGGAGGTTGTCGATACGGTGCGTCAACTCACAGGTGGAGCTTCTTTAATTGGTTGTTCTACAGGAGGAGAGTTTACGGAAGAAAAGGTGGAAAATCAGAGTGTAGCGGTGGGTTTAATTTCTTCGGACAAGATGAAATTTTTTCCAGCGCTAATTGAAGGAGTAAAAGAAGATGAAGTAGGAGCAATGAAAACTCTTATGGACAAACTTCCTCTAGAAGAGATAGAAGAATATCCGTATAAGGCAGCAGTTATGTTTGTTGATGGTTTAGCAGGAAAGGGAGAAGAAATATCTATCGCAGCAACTAATGCATTAGGGGTAGAGGTGAAACTGGCAGGAGGAGCAGCTGCCGATGACTTAAAATTTGAAAAAACTTTTGTGTTTTGTGAGGACAAAGTTGCCTCGAACGCAGCCACTATATGTTTGATAACTTCTAAATCTCCTCTTTTTACGGGTGTAAAACACGGCCATATTCCTTTAAGTAAACTTTTAAAGGCGACAAAAGCTAAAGGTGGTGTGCTTTATGAGGTTAATAATCGCCCTGCCTGGGAGGTATGGAAAGAAGAGACGAAAGAAGCGGCGAAAGAAATCGGGATAGATGTGGAAGAATTAAAAAATTCGACTGAAATTGGAAGTCTTCTTATTCGGTATGAGATGGGTATTCCGTTGGGAGACGGGCTTAAAATCAGGGTTCCTTTAAGCAAAAATGATGATGGTTCCATAAATTTTGCCTGTACAATTCCTCAAGGGATAACCTTTTATATCGCGAAAAGTGAAAAGCAAAAGCAGATAGAATCCGCGTATCAGGCTATAATGTCAGCAAAAGCAGAGGCAAAAGGTGTTAAGTTGGCAGGAGCATTAATTTTTGATTGTGTTTGCAGGGGGATAATTTTAGGAGAAGATTTTTCTAAAGCCGTAGAGCAGTTTAAACAGGCATTGGGAGATATCCCTCTTTTAGGATTGGAAACTTACGGTGAAATTTGTTATGCTCCAGGACAATTTAGCGGGTTCCACAATACGACCTCTGTGGCATTACTTTTCCCTGCAGAGTGATTGTTTGTGTAAACTGTAGATACTAAATGCCGGGGGATTAAGGGATAAGACTTGTGATTTTGATGTGACCCTGGGGTAAAGAGTAGGTTGAGAATAATCTCGGGAAGGGGTAAAAGGGCCATTTTCGGCGGAACAGTCCGGCAGTGGCTCTTTTTATTCATCAGCCGTCTAAAATTGAAATTCCTGAAAAAATAAAATTAATCTGCTATAATATAAACAAGCATGGTTGAAATACCATGCTTGTTTATTAAAGATACATGATTATCATAGGAGAAAATAGATGCGAGGCTTGCGCAGCTGTATTCCGCTAAAAATATTTTTGTGCGCGGTTGTCATCATGTCCTTGTCCGGCTGTGGCACACCGGGAAGGGAGCGGTTACAGGCAGATATGCGGCATATGGCGCCGCAGGAGTTCAGAGACGCTACGCTTAGATTAATCAGGGCCTTTGCCACGGAAAAAGTTTCCGGCCAGGCGTTTGTCCCGGAGAAGTTAAAAATAAGGGGCAGATGGCAGGTTGAGGTAACGCTTTATAACAATGGAGACGTAAAGGGTTACGCGAGAGGGACGGACGCGCTGTTTTCGCGGGCGGTTAAAAAGACGGTTTATGCCTTGTGCCGGGCTGCTTTCATGGACATCGCCATGATTGAAAAAGGCTGTTTTTGGGTTAACGTAAGGGATGATGCCGGTTTTTCGCAGACATTCATTGAATTTAAAGGCAAGGGCCTTGAGCTGGCAGACGATGTTACTGCCTGCCGCAGGCTTACGAAAGAATTAATAAAAGAAAAGGTTGAAGCAGGCAAGCTCTATCTGCTGAGCCATATGGATAAGGAAAAACACGCCTTTTATAAAAGGTATGATGTTGTCAATGACGATTATACGACTCGGCTGCGTACGATTTATACCGCGTCTGCTCTGTATTCTCTTTTAAAGATATCCGATACGGAATATGATCCGCAGGTAGAACACGCCATCCCGCTTATTGCCGAATTCCTGCTTTCCATGCAAAGTACGGATGAAAAGACCAATGGAGCTTTTTGTTATTCCTATTACACGGATACGGATAAAAAAGAGCAGAGGTTTGTCTCTGGTACCGCGGCAAAGACGATTTTTACGCTGCTGGAACTGTCCCGGCGTATCTCTGAATCCCGTTATCTTGCTTCCGGGCGGGCTGCTGGGGATTGGTTATTGTCCATGCAGAATGATGACGCTAGTGTGAAGCCGCAGGCTGCCTATCACGGCAATGTGCTTGTATACGAACAGCGCAACTCATTTCTTTATAACGGCCAGGCCCTTTCCGCGCTTTCACGCCTTTATACCGTAACGCAGGAAAAAAAATATTATGATGCCGCGGAAAAGATCGCGCGATTGTTCAAAAAAAGCAGCCGGGAAAGCGGTTTTTTCGTGGGAGACGACTACCGGCGGGAAAACGTGGTTTCCACCAGCTGGGTGGTCATGGCCCTGCTGGATTATTATAAGGTGAGCAACGATGAAGATGCCTGGGATGTGTTGACGCGATGCGCGGATGAATTATTAAAAAGACAGTGTAATGACCCGTTTGATATACTTGATTACGGGCGTTTCACGGGAACGCGGGCCGGCAGCGGCAACGGATGGATAAATGAGGTATTAAATGAATTATATGTTTTCTCTAAAGAGCACGACAAAAACATGGAACAGCGCGAACGGTATAAGGAAGCGATTCTTAAGGTCACCCGCTGGCTTATCCAGAATACGTATTCACCGGAGAATACCTATTTCCTGAAAAATCCGGAAAAGGCCTTTGGCGGGCTTATCCGCAATTCCGATGAGGAATCGGTCCGGACCGATGCCGTATGCCACGGCCTCAACAGCTATATAACCATGCTCGGGTATCTGGAGGACGGAGAGCTGTTAAACGTTCCCGAGAACTAACGGGGTATTAGGATATGAATCTTAAAAATCTTAAAACCATAAAATTTTCTTTTAGTCATAGGATTTTCGGCGGATTTCTTATTATGGCGCTTTTGTCCATATTAGTGGGGTATTTAGCCTTTATCACTACAAACAATCTTCAAAAAGTTTCCCGCGCGATTATGAGGGAGAACGTTTCAAGCCTTAAGGCCGCGGAGGAATTGGAATTAGCCATAGTCAATCAAAAAGGGCTTGTGGCAAGCTATTTTCTGGATAATAATCACGTTTGGCTTAAAACACTTGAAGAGAAGAGGAAGGACTTTGCCTTCTGGTTTGAGAAGGCGCAGGAGGTAGCTTTAACCGATAATGAGAAAATGATTCTCAAGGATATCTTCCTGCTCTATAAAAACTATGACAATCAGCGCAATAGAGCGATTAAACTGTACCAGGCAGGGAGAGCGGCAGACGGCAAGAAGATCCTGCTTAATGATATGAAAGATAGTATGAATTCTTTGTATCAAAAATGTGAAGATTTGATTTTAGCGAATGAGGTGTTAATCGCAAAGGCGGAGATAGTTTCGCAGGATAATGTTCTGACGATGACAAGATTCATCTGGACGATTATCATTATAACCCTTTGTCTGGGGGCTTTTTTAGGTTTTTTTATGTCGCGTAAAATAAACGAGCAGTTGGTGCGTTCCGCGAAGATGGCTTCCCTGGGGCAATTATCGGCGAATATCGCGCATGAAATCAGGAATCCTTTGACGTCGATAAAGATGCGGCTGTATTCCCTGGGAGAAGAACTGAGAAGCAATCCGGCGGCTAAAGACGACATAGGCGTTATTACTGAAGAAATAAACCGGATGGAAAAAACGGTTAAAAATTTTCTTGATTTTGCCCGGCCGCCTGAGCTTGTTCTGCAAAAATGCGACGTCAATAAAGTATTGGAAGGAACGATAAATCTGGTATTTGCTAAAGCTAATTCCCAGGGGGTGCAGATAAAAAAAACATTCGAGGCGCCGCCTTTGGAGTTTGCAGCTGATAAAGAACAGTTGCGCCAGGTATTCTTAAATATTATACTTAATGCCATAGAAGCGATGCCCGCTGGCGGGACTTTGGAAATAGGCATAACTAAAGACGCGGACAGGGAATTTAAAGATGCTTTAAAAATAACGTTTAAAGATTCGGGCACGGGTATGCCGGCTGATTACCGGCAAAGGTTATTTGAGCCTTTTTTTACGACGAAGACGGAAGGCACGGGCCTGGGATTATTTATTTCTTCAAGGATAATTCACCTGCATAAGGGGAAAATTGAGGTAGATAGTTATCCGGGCAGAGGCACGACGGTAACGGTTACCCTGCCGCTATGTTGACAGAACGCGGTCAGTACCAAGGTGTAAATATGGCGAGAAAAATACTTATAGTTGACGATGAGAAGAACGTGCTTTCTTCTTTTGAAAAAATAATGACACAGGCCGGATATGAGATATTTACGGCGCATAGCGCGGAAGAAGGAATCGCTATGGCTAAGCAAACCGAACTTGATCTCCTGATTATGGATATCAAAATGCCGGGGATGAGCGGGCTGGAAGCCTTTTCGAAGTTTAAGGAAGTAGACGCGAAAATGTCGATCATTATCATGACCGCCTACGGGACAACGGAAACCGCCATAGAAGCCATGCAACTGGGCGCGTACGATTATATTATTAAACCGTTTGAAGTGCCGCAGATGAAAGAGCTGATTGAAAGAGCTCTTCACTCGGCAAAGATAATGAAGACTGATGTAGCCTATGAGCCGGAAAAAGAATTCAAAGGAGACATGATTATCGGCGTATCATCCAAAATGCAGCAGATTTATAAAACAATCGGCCAGGTTTCCGCGAGCACAATGACGGTTCTTTTACTGGGAGAAAGCGGTACTGGAAAAGAACTAATCGCCCGAGCGGTTTATTCTCATTCGCAAAGAAAAGATATGCCGTTTATGGTTATTAATTCCGCGGCGATTCCGGAAACACTCCTGGAAAGTGAGCTGTTTGGTTATGAAAAGGGAGCTTTTACCGACGCGCGTGAATGCCGGATAGGAAAATTTGAACAATGTAACGCTGGAACCATATTTCTGGATGAAATCGGGGATATGCCGCTTTCTCTTCAGGCGAAGATTTTGCGCGTGCTGGAGAATAAAACTTTTGAGAGGTTAGGCGGTAACAAAACTATAAAGGTGGACGTGCGCCTGATTACGGCCACTAACCGCGATCTGGAAACGATGATTAAAGAAGGTAAATTCAGGGAGGATTTGTATTACAGGTTAAATGCCGTTACGATTAATATCCCGCCGTTACGCGAACGCAAAGAAGATATACCTCAATTGGCGGAATACTTTATCACTAAATACGACTGGGAATGCCATAAAGTCAAAAGCAGTCTTTCTGCGGAAGCCTTGCGGAAGTTGCGTGAGTATAACTGGCCGGGCAACGTGCGGGAATTGGAGAACGTGCTCAGAAAAGCCGTGCTTTTTAATAAAGGGAGTGTTATTTTGCCGGAGCAGATCATTATTGCCGAACCTTCGCCGGCTAGAAATAAGGACTTGAATGCGCAATTACAGAAGCTTTTGGGAGAATGTGTTAAGCTGGGTATCGGCTGCCGGGCCGGGGCTTTGTATAAAGATTT